>JAFLEG010000136.1 GCA_017302195.1 Verrucomicrobiota bacterium | reverse complement strand
CAAACGCTGGGGCCGCGACCATCATCCGTACGCCTTCACCACCTGGATGGCCGGCGGCGGGGTGCGTCCGGGACTGAGCTACGGCGAGACCGATGACCTGGGCATGAATGTCGTTCGCGACCCCGTGCATGTGCACGACTTCCAGGCCACCCTCCTTCATCTCATGGGCATTGACCACGAGCGGCTGACCTACCGGTTCCAGGGCCGGGAGTTTCGGCTCACCGACGTCCACGGGCAGGTGGTCACGGGAATTCTCTGAGGGATGCACCCGGGGATCCAGGCCTTCAATGAAGCGCAGGCGGCAAGGCATTGCGCCGGTGACGGGTTTTGCGCGAGATTGGCGGGCCGGTTCCGTCCCTGAGGGGGGCGTCCGGCTCCGGCTCCTTCATCATGGCTTCCGACATCACGCTGATTTCCGCGGTCGAACTGGACCTGCGATACGACCGCCAGGTCCTGCTCCAACGCGCATCGCTGGCCGTGATGGCCGGCGACCGGATCGGGCTGGTGGGCCGCAACGGCTCGGGCAAGTCCACCTTTCTCCGGCTCCTGGCCGGGGCGCAGTCGCCGGACGCCGGCACGGTCACGGTGCGGCGGGATCTGGTGATCAGCCACCTGCCGCAGGAGTTCCAGCTCGATCCGGCGTTGAATGTCCGGGAGAACATCCGGGCCGGCGCCCACCAGATCCTGGAACTGATCCATCAGTTTGAATCCCTGCCGGCCGACTCCTCCCGCCACGGCGAGCTGGAGGCCCGGATCCAGGCGCTGGACGGCTGGGGCCTCGATCACCGGATCGAGACGGCCATGGCGCATTTGAACTGTCCGGACGGCGACCGCCGGCTCGCCGGGCTCTCCGGCGGGGAACTGCGCCGGGTGGCGCTGTGCCGGGCGATCGTGCCCCAGCCGGACCTGCTGATTCTCGACGAGCCGACCAACCATCTGGACACAGAGTCGGTGGACTGGCTGGCGGACACCCTGGAGCATTTTCCCGGCGCGTTCGTACTGGTCACCCACGACCGGCACTTTCTGGACCGCACCGCCAACCGGATCGTGGAACTTGCGGACGGCACCTTCTGGTCCCATGCGGGGCGGTATGCGGACTACCTGGAAGCGAAGGCGGTGCGTCAGGCGACCGCGGAGGGGGTGGAGCACCGGCGTCAGATGGCGCTTCGCCGGGAACTGGACTGGTACCGCACCGGGCCTCGCGCCCAGCGCACCAAGTCCAAGATCCGCATGGCGGCCTATGAGACGGCGTCCGCGGAGCGCGCCCCCGAGGTGGAGCGCGACGTGGATCTGGTCATTCCGCCGCCTCCGCCGCTGGGCAACCGCGTCGCGGACCTGATCCAGGTGGGCATGGAACTGGGCGGACGCCGGCTCTTCAGCGGACTCAACCTGTCCTTTGCCGCCGGTCGCCGCATGGGCATCACCGGACGCAACGGACTTGGAAAGACCACGCTGCTGCGGGTGCTGCTGGGGCAGGTGCCGCCGACCGAGGGCACTGTCCGCGTGGGCCAGCTTACCCGCTTCAACTACGTGGACCAGGGGCGGCTGCAGTTGAATCCGGAGCGGACCCTGATTGACGAGGTGGGTGACGGCACCGAGTTCGTGATCTTCGGCGAGGCGCGGCTCTCGCTGCGGGCGTATCTCAAACGGTTCCTGTTTTCCGACGACCGGATCGTCACCCAGGTCAAGCACCTCAGCGGCGGGGAGCGGAGCCGGCTGCTGCTGGCGCGCATCCTGAAGAACGGGGGCAACTTCCTGATCCTCGATGAACCGACCAACGACCTCGACCTGCCCACCCTGCGTGTGGTTGAGGAGGCGCTTCTCGCCTATCCCGGCGTGGTGCTGGTGGTGAGCCATGATCGCTACTTTCTCAACCGGGTCTGCACCGACATCCTGGCCTTTGAGGGTGAGGGACGCGTCACCCACCATGTGGGGAACTACGACGACTACCTCCAGTGGCGGCGGCAGCGGCCCGTCTCCAAGGCCGCACCGGAACCGGGCGCCAAGGCCTCCAACCTCGCGTCCGGAGCCGGATCTGCCACACCGAAGAAGCGCAAGCTGACCTTCAAGGAGCAGCAGGAGTTGGCGGGAATCGAGGCGCGGATTGAGACCGCGGAATCCGAGGTGAGCCGCATGGAAGCCCAGATTTCAGATCCGGATTTTCACCGGCGTCACGGTGCGAAGGTGGCGGAGACGCTGGCGGCCCTGGAGGCCGCCCGAACCGGTGCCGCCGGACTCTTCGCCCGATGGGAGGAGCTGGAACAGATCCGGACCGGGGCAGCGGCGCCGGGGGGCTGACATTCAGGCTTCGGCGCTCCCGCCGGCCGCCTTGGATTCCGAATGAATCGCCTCCAGCACCTTGGGGGTGAACAGTCCGTGGGGTTGTCCGTCGCGGAGGAAGACCCAGTCGTTGATCTCCGCCACCGGCACGCTGACCGGGGAGCCCTCCTTGAGGTCGCCGAGGTCCACCGGATCGTTCCCGAGGTGTCCGCTGACGCGCTCGTCCTCCAGGGCCTCGACGGCGATCCAGATGAACTCGGTATTGCCGCCGCCCTCGACCGGCGCCTTGACCGAGAAATGCTCGCCCGCCTTCGCCCCGAAGGCCTCGACAAACTCCGGCCAGCGCGTCCGCGCCTCGGTGACGGCGGCCAGCATGCGCGGATCATCGTCATCCACCTCGATCACCGGGAGCTTGGTGGGATCGGCGAAGAGCGCCAGGGCGTCCGGACCGCGCAGACGCTCCTCCAGCGTGTCGTCCCAGTAATTGAACTGCTCGGTTTCCGGACGGAAAATCGCCTGACAGTCCGGCCCGGCGAGTTCCGCGATGAGGCGGGACACCGGCAGATACAGCGACTCCCGGGTCGCCGACTCGTCGGTGGGGGTCATCAGATCCACGGCAATCCAGGCCCGGTTTTCCTGCAGGACCTGGCGCAGGCGCAGGTCCACCGTTCCGGACGTGGGATCGTTTCCCGGATCGAAATAGGGACGGTCATGATTGTGCACCACGAACAGTCCGTCGGGTGAGCCGACCAGCAGCAGCGGCGCGCGTCCGGTGACCCAGCCTGGCTCGGCATCCGGCTCCGGAGGACGCGGCTCGCCGTTGGCAGACAGCACCCGATAGCTGCCACCCCAAGCCGCCTCGCAGTATCGGGCGAGTCCGGTGGCGTCCAGGTACCGCGGGCGCCGCAGGAGCAGCGCGAGGGAGATCATCGGACGTGTCCCCTCCTCGGTTCCGGCCTCCGCAGATTCGCCCAGGGCGGCGGGGGAAAAGTGGCGGAAGACGTCCACGGCGGTCCAGAGCAGGCCGACCAGGATCGCGACGCGGCCGAATCCGAAGCCGTGCTGGAACAGTCCCCAGATCTGTCCGGCGGCCAGCAGTCCCAGCAGTCCCGTGGCCGGCCAGCGCGCCCAACCACGCCGGCACCACAGCAGGCCACTGCAGGCCACCAGGGGGACGCCCAGCGTCAGCAGCAGCCAGCCGGCCAGCCCCAACTCCGGTCGAGACCAGAATCCGAATCCGATCCAGCACAGCAGCCCGCCCCAAAAAAGAACCAGCAGGGCGTCAAAGGTCCGATCCCCGCCCGGGGTTCGAAGCGACAAGGGCATGCCCGACCGTCGGGAACCCCGGCCGGCGGGGAAAGCAAATTCGATGCGCGCTGGCGGCGCGCCAGGGCCAAACCCCGGCAGGGTCGCGTTCCACCCGTGACCCCATTTGGATCCGTTGCGCTCGTGGACGAACGACGGGGAACAGGGGAAGCCCAGACGCCTCGGCGCTTCCCGCGATCCCCGCGGCGACTCCCTGCGCGCAGCGGAGGAATATGGGGTCGTGCGGAAGCCCAACCCTACCAACGTGTGGTGGGTTCGCGTTCCACCCGTGACCTCATCTAGACCCGCTGCGCCCTGGACGAACGGCGGGAATCGTGGGAAGCACCGACACACGATGCCCCCTGTTCCCCGCGGCGACTCCACACGCGCTGCGGGAGAGGTCAGGGACTTGCGAAGCGCGTCCCTCCGTCACTCACTTCTTCGGCGCCAGCGGACTCAGCTCCACCTTGGGATTGTTCTGCGCGAAGTAGTTCAACGACCACTCCGTGGGGAAGAGCAGCACCGCATTCTGGTCGCCGTCGTGGGCGATGCGGGCGCCGGTGGGGAGGGACAGGGTGTCGAGATCCTCGGGGGGAATGCCCTTGGGCAGCCAGCGCACGGCCTGGAAGGGGGCCGACTCGCGCCGCGTCTCGGCGTTGTACTCAGTTTCCAGACGGTACTGCAGGACCTCAAACTGAAGCGGCCCCACGGCGGCCAGCAGGGGAACCCGGCTGGCGGTGTCCTTGAGATGGAAGGCCTGTGCCACGCCCTCGAGCAGCAGTTGGTCCAGGCCCTGGCGGAACTGCTTGAACTTGGCCGTGTTTGGATTGTGGAAGTATTCGAACACCTCGGGCGTGAAGCGCGGGATCTCGTCGTAGCAGATCGCCGGATCGGTCGTCAGGGTGTCGCCGATCCCGAATCCGTCGTGGCCGACCAGCCCGATGATGTCCCCGGGGAAGGCCTCGTTCACCGTCTCCCGCTCGTTGCCGAAGAGCTTGTGCGAGGAGCTGAGGCGCACCTTGCGTCCGGACTGCACATGGGTGACGACCATGTCGCGCTCGAACTTCCCGCTGACCACGCGGACAAAGGCGATGCGGTCCCGGTGCTTGGGATCCATGTTGGCCTGGATCTTGAAGATGAATCCGGAGAAGGCGGGATGCGTGGGGGCGATCAGGGCGGGGGACGCCATGGGTGCGGTGCGATTGCGGCGCTGCGGTGGACGGTGGAGTCAGACGGTGCGGTCCCGGCCGGTTTCCACCCGCCGGGGGTCCACTCTGATCAACCGGAGCTCCTTGGCGAGCTCGTTCAGGAAGTTGGAGGTCACGCGGGCCAGGTCCCGCTTCTCCTGATTCAGCCACCAGGCCATCAGCGGCAGTCCGAGCAGCAGCATCCAGGACCAGCCCCCCGCCAGAAACCCGATCACGACGAGGATCAGGCCGGCCACGGACCAGAACAGGACGCGGGCGGGGAAACTCCAGCGGGCGGCCAGACGGCAGCGGATCATCTCCCGGCGGCCCGGATACCACTCGGCCGCCGTGGTGAGCAGCAGCCGCGCCCAGCGGGAGCCGTAGAGCTCCACATCGTACTGGCTCCATCCGGCGTCCGGCTTGTTGGGCCAGTTGCGCTGGTCGAGGCGCTCCAGGATCCGGGCCAGGAAGGCCATGCGGTCCACCCCGGTCTCGCTCCAGAACAGGACCTGGCTGAAGTCCTCGTCCTGATCCTCCAGCATCACCGAGTTCAGATTCTCACGGTCGTCGAGCGAGCGGTGCTGTCCGCGCAGGTGCCCGCCGTGCCGCGCCCATCCGCGCACGATCGGCTGGAGCAGGAAGAGCAGGGCGACCAGCGGACGCGACCACCAGCGCCGCTGGGTGGGGGGCATTTCCGCCTGGTGCGCCGCGATGCCGCACATGGCGAGGGAGAACAGGAGGCTGGCGAGCCCGACCGAGGCCAGGTGGGGCACGACCGATCCCAGGACCAGCAGGGGCAGGGTGACCAGGACGTGGTATTCCAGGCTGGTCGGCACGGCGAGGATCAGGCTCGGCGGCGTGGCGTAGATGCTCTGGAAGAAGGCGCTCCCAAACAGGCCGTGGTAGATGATCGGGGCGCGGGTCTCGACGCCAAACTTGGCCGGCGAGTAGATGCGCCCGTGCCAGATGGAGCCGCCGAAGCGGTTGAAGTTTTCCGGATGCCGCCGCTCCAGCAGGGCCTCGGCGGCGCCGTAGCCGGACTGCTGACGCAGGTAGGCGCCCACCGTGTTGCGGCGATAGTGCCACACAAACCCCGCCGCGCTGAAGCCAATGCGGTAATTGCGCTGCTGGAGGCGCCAGCAGATGTCCACGTCATCGCCGGCCTTCCAGTAGATCGGGTCAAACCCGCCGATGCTGTCCAGCGCCCACTTGTAGAACGCCATGTTGCAGCCAGGGATGTGTTCGGCGATGCGGTCCGTCAGCATCACGTGGGCCGGGCCGCCCGGGGACACCATCACGCAGGCCGCGGTGGGCGCGTCGTCCGGCGGCAGGAAGTTGTGCCCGCCGATGCCGGCAAAGCGGGAGTTGAGCAGATCGCCAATGAGATAGTGCAGCCAGTCCTCGTCGGCGCGGCAGTCGGAGTCGGTAAAGGCAATGATTTCGCCCGAGGACGCGGCAATCCCGGTGTTTCGGGCAACGCCCAGGCCCTGATTGACGGCGTGACGGAAGTATCGCACGGCGGGAAACGCCTCGGCGATCTGCCGGGTGTCGTCGGTGGATCCGTCGTCCACCAGGATCACCTCATAGTCCGGATAGTGAAGATGCTCGAGCGACTGAAGACAGGTCCGAAGGGTGGCCGCCCCGTTGTAGCTGGCGATCACCACCGATACCCGCGGTGCGCTGGGCAGGGGAAACCGCGGTGCGAGGCCAAACTGCCGCCGCACCGCCTCGAAGGCGGGCTTCGGGACACGGTCCCGGGTGACGAGGCCAAACGCCCAGTCGTCCACTGCGCGGCCGTCCTTGCACCAGTCGTCGGTGTAGGCGAAGCAGACCACCCCGGCGCAGCCGCCGCGGAACGCGGCCTCGACCTGCCATCCCAGCGTTTCGGCCTGCTGGGGCTCGGTCTCGCGGAGGGAATCCATGCCGAACTCCCCGAGGATCAGCGGCCGCGTGTCGGCCAGCATCTGGAGGCGCGCCAGGTAATTCTCGAAGGGGCGGGCGTGGTGCAGGTAGAGGTTCCAGCACAGGAAGTCGGGACGCCGCGGACGCAGGAACTCGGTAGGCGGGAAATTGCCGAAAGTGCAGAGGAGCCCGCTGTCCACGGACTTCACCTCGGCGATCAGACCGTCAATGAAGTCGGCCACGGCCGCGGCGCCGCTCCAGCGGACGATGTCCGCCGGGATCTCGTTGACCACCGAGAGGGCAAAGACCGCCGGATGGAGGGCGCAGCGGTAGGCGGCGGACCGCACGGCATCGCGGGCCTCGTTGCGCAGCGTGGGCGAGTCGAGGAAGCAGAGGTGCTTGTTCCATGGCACATCCACCAGGAGCTGCAGCTCGTGGGCGGCCGCGAGGTCGAGAAACCACCTGGGCGGCACATGGTACACCCGCAGCAGGTTGGCGCCGAGCTCGCGGATCTGGAGGAAGTCCCGGACGGTCTGCTCCCGGCCGGCAAAGGGCTCGCCATCCTCATTGGGGGCGAAGGGACCGTAGGTGACCCCCTTGGGATGAAACTTGGCGCCGGCCCTCCGGAAGAACTTGCCGTCCACATGCACCCGCCCGGTCGGGGGCTTGGTGGCCGGGGCCTGGTTGGCGCGCGTATCGGTCTCGATCACAGAGTGCCCGGCCGGCCGGAGGCCGCGGGCCCGGGGGGATTGAGAGCGGATCGAGGCCGGATCGGGAACAGAAATCCGCGGCTGGGCAGGCGACGTCTCCGGTGAGGATGTCACCGGGACCCACGGCCATGACCACGTGCTGTTGCTCACTGTTGCGACGGTTCGCGTGCGGGCGCCGGGGAATTCGTCATTCTCCAGCCCGTGTGCGGCTGCGCTGTCGGCAGCGGGGATGAGACTCGACGCGAGGGGTGGTATTCAGTCCGGCGCGGGCGATCCTGCGACTGGCGGATTCGCGTCGGGCCGTCCAGAATGGCCCCGTCGCATGAGTCCCCCAGCGCACCGTCCGCAACCGGTGGATGCCCGCGGTCCGCGCCGGCGGATTCCCCGGTCCTTCCGGGAATTGACCCCGGCCAATCACTTCAACCCGCGCACGTTCTTCCGCGAGATGGTGTGGAAGGCGCTGGTCACCCCGCAGTCGGGCTCCTTCAAGATCCCCCGGTTTCCGGTGCTGGGTGCGCGCGAACTGGCGCTCACCTGGATCGGACACGCCTCCTTCCTGATCCAGTTCCCGGATCTGAACCTGATCGTGGACCCGAACTTCGCCAACTGGCTGTTCCTGCTGAAGCGGCTGAAGCGTCCGGGCCTGCGCGCCGCCGACCTGCCACCCATTGACGTGGTTCTCCTGACCCACGCCCACTTCGACCATTTTCACCGTCCCTCCATCCGCCGCCTGCCGCCGTCGCCGAAGATCGCCATCCTGCCCTGGGGCTGCGGTTCCCTGGCGCGCCGCCTGGGCTTTGAACGCATCGTGGAGCTGCACTGGTGGGAGAGTTTCGGCAGCGGCGACTGGAAGGTGACCCTGGTGCCCGCGAAGCACTGGGGGGCGCGGGCGATCCGGGATGCCCATCGCGGCTGGGGCGGCTTCGTGATCGAGCATCACGGGCGCCGGGTGTACCACGCCGGGGATTCCGCCTACTTCGAGGGCTTCCGGGAGATCGGGGAGCGGATGCGTCCGGAACTCGCGCTGCTGCCCATCGGCGCCTACTTCCCCGACTCATTCCGCAACGTGCACATGGGACCGGATGAGGCGGTGGCGGCGTTCAAGGACCTGGGCGCGGACTGGCTCATCCCGATGCATTTCGGGACATTCAAGCTGAGCTTCGAGGCCATGGAGGAGCCGGAGCGCTGGCTGCGCCAACTGGTCGGGGAGCACCGGCTCTCCCGCCACCTGCGGGTGCTGGAGGAGGGGGTGCCGGAGAAGTTCTAGGCCGTTTCCGTGGAACGCATCGCGTGCTGTTGCGCTTGCCGACGGGTGGTGAGATGTCGGACAAAGCCCCCGTTCCGCTTTTGCCATGCGAGTCCTCGTCACCGGCGCGGCCGGG
>JAFLEG010000135.1 GCA_017302195.1 Verrucomicrobiota bacterium | reverse complement strand
GTCCACCCCGCCCTGCCCGGGTTCCCGCAGTTCGCGCCCCGCGCCAAGAGCCTGATCTACCTGCACATGAACGGCGCGCCGTCGCAGATCGATCTCTGGGACTACAAGCCGAACCTGACGGCGCAGTTCGACAAGGATCTTCCGGAGTCCATCCGCATGGGGCAGCGCATCACCACCATGACCAGCGGGCAATCCCGCCTGCCGGTGGCGCCGTCCATGTTCCAGTTCTCCCAGCATGGACAGTGCGGCACATGGGTGAGCGAACTGCTGCCACACACGGCGCAGGTGGTGGACGACATTGCGCTCATACGGAGCGTGCACACCAACGCCATCAATCATGACCCTGCCTGCACCTTCGTAATGACCGGCAGCGAGGTGCCCGGCAAGGCCAGCCTCGGGTCCTGGCTGGCCTACGGCCTGGGCAGCGAGAACAACGACCTTCCGGCCTTTGTGGTGCTGACGCCCAACTGGTCGTCCAAGGCCAATGCCCAGGCCCTGTTCACCCGCATGTGGAGCAGCGGCTTCCTGCCCACCAAGTACGCCGGGGTGACGCTGCGCGCCGTCGGTGACCCCGTGCTCTACCTGCAGAATCCGCCGGGCGTCACCCGCGAGGACCGCCGGGTGCTGCTCGATGCGCTGGGTGAACTCAACGCGCAGGGGTTCGGACGTCTGGGGGACCCGGAGATCGAGACCCGGATCGCGCAGTACGAGATGGCGTTCCGGATGCAGTCCTCGGTTCCGGACCTGGTGGACTTCTCCTCCGAGTCCCCGGCGACGCTGGAGCTTTACGGACCTGATGTCTCCAAATCCGGCACCTTCGCCGCCAGCGCGCTGCTGGCACGGCGCATGGTGGAGCGCGGCGTGCGCTGCGTGCAGATCCTGCACCGCGGCTGGGACCAGCACGGCAGCCTGCCCAGCGAGATCCGCCTGCAGTGCCGCGACGTGGACCAGGCCAGCGCCGCCCTGATCAAGGACCTCAAGCAGCGCGGCCTGCTCGACGAGACATTGGTCGTCTGGGGCGGCGAGTTCGGGCGCACCGTGTACTCTCAGGGCACGCTCAAACGGGACGACTACGGCCGCGACCATCACCCGAAGAACTTCTGCATGTGGATGGCCGGCGGCGGCATCAAGGGCGGCGTGGTGTATGGGGCCACCGACGATTTCAGCTACAACGTGGTGGAGAATCCCGTGCACATCAACGAGCTCAACGCCACCCTGCTCCACTGCCTCGGCATTGACCACCGCCGCTTCACCTTCAAGTCCCAGGGCCTCGACCAGCGCCTCACCGGAGTGGAGGAGATGAGCGTGATCCAGCCGCTGCTCGTGTAGGAGCGGTGTGCCGCCCGCACTCCGACCCCACCATCCTTGGTAGGGTCGCGTTCCACCTCGACCCCATATAACTCCGCCCCGCCCGTGGACAAACAACGCGCAGCGCTTCCCACGTTCCCCGCAACGACTCCACACGCCAGGCGGGGGAATATGGGGTCGTGCGGAAGCCCGCCCCTACCAACCTGTGGGGCGTGTTTCACCGCGCCCCCATTCAAATCCGCTGCGCCCAGGGACGAACGACGGGGAACGCGGGAAGCCACGACGCGCAGCGTTCCCCGCAGCGACTCCAAGCACGCAGCGGGGAAAGTATCGGACGTGCGGAAGCCCGTCCCTACCATTCATTGGGTTCCGTGAGAATCCGTGCCATCCGTGTCTATTCCCCCTCCGCCGTCGGTGACGCCGCATTGCTCTGCCGCCGCTCGGATGCCAGGGCGTCCAGGCGTTCCCTCAACGCGGGGTTCCTGCGGAGGAAGTAGCGGAAGTCCCGCACGCTGAGGCAGAGCAGGGTCCCGAAGTCCAGCGAAGTGACATCTGCAGTGCGTTGGCGCGCCCCCAGCAGCGCCATCTCCCCGAACACCGATCCCGGTCCAAGCCGGACCCGTCCGCCGGGAGCGTCCACCTCCATCTCGCCGGACTGCACGAAGTACACCGCATCCGGCGGATCGCCGGCACGCACCACGCGTTCCCCGGGCTCCACCGGACGCGGCTCGAAATGGAGGAGGAGCAGTTCCCGCTGTTCGGCGGACAGCCCGGCAAACACGGGAAACCGCTCGGCCAGCTCCGACGGACTGAGGGTGTGGTGCGCGGCCTGCCGTTCCTCGGCCTGCCGGCGGGCCGCGTCCAATTCAGCCTGCAGTCCCGCCAGTCGCCGCTGCCGGTGGGCCGGCACACCGCGTGTCGCCCCCACGCGTCCGGCAATCCAGTCGGTGATGGAAAACACCAGCGGATTCAGGCTGATGGAGAACAGCGCGCCGGCCACGATCAGGCTGATGCTGTCCTCGGTCAGCAGGCCCAGCCCGACCCCGAGACCCGCCAGGATGAAGGAGAACTCACCCACCTGAGCCAGCGACGCCGATACGGTGAGGCCGGTTCCCAGAGGATAGCCAAACGCCCACAAAATTCCGAAGGCCACCAGCGACTTGCCCACCAGGATCAACGCCAGCACCCCAGCCACCCGGCCCGGGTGATTCATCAGGACGTGCGGATCGAAGAGCATGCCGACCGAGACGAAGAACAGCACCGCGAAGGCATCCTGAAGCGGGAGGGAGTTGCCGGCCGCCTTGTGGCCGAAGTCGGACTCGTTGAGGACCACGCCGGCAAAGAAGGCGCCCAGGGCGAAGGACACCCCGAACAGCTTGGCGGAACCGAAGGCAATGCCGAGGGCGATGGCCAGGACGGTGAGCGTGAACAACTCCCGGGATCCGGTGCGCGCCACCTGCCGCAGCATCCAGGGCAGCACCCGCGGCCCGAGGGTGAGCACCAGCGCCGCGAAGGCCCCCACCTTGACCAGGGTCCACACCAGCGGCAGGAGCCAGCCTTCGCCGCCCGTAGCCCCATGCCCCGCGGCGCCCGGCGCCGGCGTGCCACCCAGCATGGGCGCCACCGCCGGCAGAAGCACCAGCACCAGCACCATGGCCAGATCCTCGACGATGAGCCAGCCCACCGCGATGCGCCCGTCCACCGTCGCCACCGCATTGCGCTCCTCCAGCGCCTTGAGCAGCACCACGGTGCTGGCCACGGACAAACACAGGCCAAGGACGATGCCGCCCCCCCACGACCAGCTCCAGCTTCGCGCCATCAGGGCTCCGAGTGCGGTCGCGAGCACGATCTGTCCGATGGCCCCCGGAACCGCAACCCGGCGCACCGCCATCAGATCGGCCACCGAGAAATGCAGCCCGACCCCGAACATCAGCAGAATCACCCCGATCTCGGCCAACTGCCCCGCCAGGGGGCCGTCCGCAATGAATCCCGGCGTAAATGGTCCCACCGCCACCCCGGCCACCAGGTAGCCCACCAGCGGCGGCAGGCTCACCTGGCTGGCGAGATAGCCAAAGAACGCCGCGAGCACGAATCCCACCGCGATGGTGGCAATCAGCGGGACGTCATGGGGCACAGGAACCTCCACGGATCGGTGGGCACGGCATGGCCGGAGAGGGTGTTCCGATGGGAATGCCGCGGCAAGGATGCGACGCGAACGATGCGCCTCTTGTCGTCCCCCGTGGGGAGCACGCGCGTCTTGCGTGTCGTCCGGGGCGTCTCGCCCGGAACCTCGTAAACCATCCCCTGATGAGCGTCGAACCGCGGTCGCACGTGAAGAGAGGCATTCAGACGACGGGGAATCCGGCGGGGACTCCGGATTCAGCACGCGGGACGCGTGCGCTCCCCGTGGGAGTACGCGAGTCTCGCGTGTCGTGAGCCATCACCGAATGAGGGCCGGATCGCAGTGCAACGCTCCCCTACCACCAGCGAAACCCAGGATCCGGCTTCGGGTCCCAGATCCAGTTGGGCGTCTCCTTGGGGAACTGGAAGAATTCCACGTGACTGTCACCAAACAGCATGTTGTAGCGGGCGTGTCCCCGGTAGTTGTGCCAGGCACTGCTCTTGTTGTTGACGTCGCGGTTGGCATGCCAGTTCCAGTCGCCCTGGATGATCTTGTTGACGGCACTGCGCGCCACCTCGCTGGACTTGATGGGCGTCGCCTCGTAGCTGCCTTTCGGCGCCTTGAGGTCCCCCGCGACCTTCTTGACCCGGAAGGAATCATGGTTGAACTGCACCAGGTAACTGTTGCCGTACTCGTTGAAGCAGTGCTTCGCGCCGTACTCCTCATCCCCCTTGTCGGACGGACACGAATACAGCTCCGGCGTGCCGGTGTAGCGAAAGAGCGGGCGGTTGGTGGTCTCGATGGACACCCCGAAGGAAAGCGCCACGGTGGCATCCCGACGATAGGTCCCCTTCTTCCCTCCGCCGGCCCCCCAGCCCCACTGGGCAGGATAGGAGTCCGCGTGGTCATCGGCATACAGTTGGTAGGCAATGCCGATCTGATGCTGGTTGCTGATGCAGCGGGCCTGCTGCCCCTTGGCCTTCGCCCGGGCCAGGGCCGGCAGCAGCATGCCGGCGAGAATGGCGATGATGGCGATCACCACCAGGAGCTCGATCAACGTGAACCCGGAGAGCTGAAGTGCCGGGAAACGGGTCCGCCTCTTCATGCGGTGTTCGAGCTACCGGCCAGCTCCGGTCTGGGCAAGGACAAAGCCCGATCTGGTGAAGTTTTCAGGGCCAACTGGGTAGAAGACGACGTCAGGAGGCTCTAACTTTCCCTGGCCCATGGAGGTCCCGGCGCCCAGGGCGAGAGCCGACCGCACGGGAGAGGTTTCAGTTTCTAGTTTTCAGCAAAGCCGAAGAAGTCAGAGCCTCGTGACCTCGTCTGCTACGGCCCTCATTTCATCACTCAACGCTCATCATTCATCCGTCCCCACTTCATCCCTCATCCTTCGGCCCCCGGCGGTCCGGCCGCGCCAGGCACTCCATCAATGCCTGCTGCAGCACCACCGATTCGTCCAGTCCCGAGGTGACCAGCCGCACGTTGGCCTCCAGGAGCACCTCCATGGCCCGGACCAGTTCGGCGGACTCCCAGCCTTCGCACTGGGACAACGCCTGGAAGGCGGGATAGGCATTGCCCAGAAAGGGATTGTATCGCTTGTCGGCCGGCAGGCGTCCCTCGGGAACGCTGGCAACCTGTGCCTTGAAGGCGTTGAAATCCCGGACCGGCCGCACCAGGCCCATCCGCCGGATCTCCTTCACCAGCAGCAGCAGCCGCACCTTGCTGATGAGTCCGTACACCAGCCCGATCTCGCTGCGTTTCTTGTCCACGCCGGCGCGGATGGTCCACAGCTCCTCGTCCAACACGCGCAGGGCCTTGGGCAGGTCGCGGCGGCCGAGGGCATCGCCGAGGGCAAACCCCGCCGCCAGCTTCTGCAGGGGCGTCAGCAGTTCAACATCAGCCCGGGTCACCTCGGCGCCGTGCCCGGCATGCACCACCAGCTTCTCCACCTCGTTGGCCAGCAGTCGGAGGTTGGGCCCGACCCGGGCGACGAGTTCCGTGAGGGCGTCCGGCTCGATGCGTTTTCCGGCGGCCTTGAACTGCCGGACGGCCTCCGTCTCCACGCGATCCGCCCAGTCCCGGTCGTCGGCCAGGGACACGAATTCCTGGACCGTGCCCAGCTTGTCCAGGGTCTTGAAGAAGATCCGGCGCTTGTCGGGACGGCCTGCGGACATCAGCAGGCGTACGCCCTCCCAGCGAAAGGCCTTCAACTCCTCGGCGAATTCCGCCAGCGCCGAGGTGACCGCGGCCGTCTGGCTGGTGCGGTCGTCCCCGAAAAACGTGGCATCCCGAAGCCAGATCAGCTTGGGCCCGCCAAAAAAGGGCAGGGTCTGCATCGCCTCCCGCAACCTGACCAACCGCTGGAGCGCCTCATCCACCGTCGCGGCGCCCCCCTCGATCACCTCGTGGTCCATGCCGCTGGACCCCGCACACCACTGATCCCAGATCTGCCGCGCCCGCTGGCGCACGGAAAATTCGTCGTCGCCGCAGACCAGGATCAGCGGCCCTGCGCTGGCGTCGGTGGTCGCCATCACGCCGGCTCTTCGGAACCGCCCTCCTCGCCAATGCGCATCAGCACCTCGCTCATGTCCTCCGCCTCGGAGAAGAGCTTGGAGGTGACATAGATCGGACGCTTCTGCGCCGCGGCCAGCGCCAGGCAGTCGCTGGGACGCGCATCCAGCTCTACCAGCTTGGAGCCCAGTTCGTTCTCCTGCCGCAGGATGATCCGGGCAAAGTAGGTCGCGTTGCGCAATTCGGTGATGACCACGCGCTCCACCGAGACTCCAAAGCCCTGGAAGATGTGCCCGATGAGGTCGTGGGTCAGCGGACGCTCATGGTGCGCACCCCGCAGGGCCATGCCAATCACGGCGCCGATGTTCTGTTCGACCTGGATGACGAACACCTTGTCGTCATTCCCGATGAACAGGGCGACCCCCTGGTTGGCGGGGAGCAGTCCGCGAATCTGCACCGGCAGCACCTCCTGCTTCATGCCCGGAGTGTGCGAACGGATCCGCCGCAAGGCAAGGGCACGGAGCGATGCTCCCTGGAGGGAAGGATGAAGGATGAACGTTGAGTGATGAAGTGGGGACACCGTAGGAGACGAGGTCACGAGGCTCTGACTTCTTCTGCTTTCTTCTGCTTCTCTGAAAACTGAAAACTTGAAACTGAACACTCTCCCCTGCGGTCGGCTTGCCACCGCTCTGGCGTCGGCCGCGGCCTTCGTCCGGGACGGGAATGAACGTCCGGCTTCCACCCGACGCGTCGTTGCAAAGCGGTGTCTGCGCTGCGCTGCGCCGCCGCAGTCCCAAGGCGCCGATCGCCGAACTCACTCTGGAGGCCGATCCACGATCCGTTCCAGCCACGGCGTCACCGCCTCGGCCCACTGGCGGCCATGCTCCTTCAAGCCTAGGGCGCTGAAATGAACCCCCTGCCCTCCCTGGTCGCGGTAGGCCCCGGTCAGTGCATCGGTATCCGGACCCGCCAATGCCACGCCATCGGCCGCCAGCGACCGCTGGGCAGACCGGATATCCTCCGACCCCGGGTCATCCGGCGTGTGGTAGCTCGCCTGGGCGACGAACCACGGGACGCTCCAGCCTGCCGCGCCCCGGGAGTCGCGAATCACCCGTTCCAGAAATTCCCGGTATCGGGTGCCGGTCAGGGTGCGGGTGGGATCCTTCTGGTGGGCATCGGACTCTCCCTGGTGCCACAGCACAGCCCGAATTCCCCGATCCCCGGCCTCCCGCAGACGTGCCGCCAGGACTTCGTAAAGCGCGCCATCGCTCTCCCACTCTCCCGGACCGACCTGCCGCACCCGCTGCAGGACCGTCGGGGGATTGGTGAAGCGGACACCCCGCGGAAGCCACTCGCGAACACTGGTGCCTCCGGACGCAATCGGGATCAGTCCCACCGGCAGCCCAAAGCGCTCCACAAGGGCATCGCCAAAACTGGGCAGGAAGCTGCCGCCGGTGCCGCTGGCCCCGGCCTGGGGATCCACCGCCAGCCGCCACTCCCGCCCGTCGAAGGACGCCACCCGGCCGCTGGCGGGACGCTGCAGCCCCTCACCGTGATTGGCGGCATTGGACTGTCCCGCCACCAGGAAGACCTCGCCCACGCCGACGTGCGACACCTCGACACGCGACACCTCGCCCTCCGGCGAGCGGAGTCGAACGGTCAGCCCCCACCATCCGCCTGCCGGCGCCCGCTGCCTTCCGGCAAACTCCCGCTGCCCCGGCGCCAGGGTGGCCACCGGCTGCCAGTCGGTGACCATGGAGTCCCCGGTCCAGCGGCTCTCCACCCAGCCGGACCCGGCCGGCAGGGTCGCGACACCGCGGATGGTCACCCAGCCGCCATCCGGTGCCGAACGCTGATGCACCTGATACTCCTGCGGCGCCGTGAGCCGCAGCGCGGCCTCCTCGGCGTGTGCCCCGCAGGCGCCGCCCAGCAACGCGACCAGCCAGCGGCACCAGTGCCATTGCGACATCATTGGAAGCACGGGCATCGGGGTAGTCAGCGGGCTTTCTCCGCCAGGAGTGCGACCTTCAGTTCCGAAGCCGCCTGCTCGATGCGGGACAGCCGTTCGCCATCGTCCGGCAGTCCGCTTTGGGCGGCGGCGGACTCCAGGGCGGCACACCGGGCCGCGAGCCGGCGTCCTCCCACGTTGCTGGCGCTGCCCTTGAGCGTGTGTGCCGCCACCTTCACCGCGGCCAGGTCGCGGGACTCCAGGGCGCTCCGAAGTGCCTCAATCCGCACCGGAAGATCCGCCACGAACAAGTCCACCAGTTCGGCCACCGGATCCGGCTGTCCGGCCTGCCGCAGGGACCGGAAGCTGTCGAGGGTCGCCGGATCCAGCACGGCCAGCGCGGCATCGTCGGACGCCACGTCCGCGGCCGCGGCCACCGGGGGAATCGCCCCCGCCGGAATGCCATCCCGGGCCTGCTGGGCCCGGTGCAGGGCGGCCCGCAGTTGGGTCTCCTCCAGGGGCTTGGTCAGGAAGTCATCCATGCCGCAGGCCAGGCAGCGCTCCCGATCACCGGCCATCGCATTGGCCGTCAGTGCCACGATGTACAACGCCGCGCGGTCGCCAAACTCGCCGGCGGCCTCGTCCCGGCGGAGCTGCCGCGTGGTCTCGTAACCGTCGAGCTCGGGCATCTGACAATCCATCAGCACCACGTCATAGGGCGTCCGCTGGACCGCCCCGAGCACCTGGCGGCCGTCCCCGACGATGTCCGGAGCATGGCCCAGCTTGCGCAGGAGATTCACCGCGACCTTCTGGTTGACCAGGTTGTCCTCGGCAAGCAGGACCCGGAGCGGACGCAGGACGCCGTTGCGGGCCGACGCCGGGGCCAGGGTGCGTTCCTCGGACACGGCGAGCACATCCTCGCCGCGCAGCAGGCGCCCCAGGATCTCACGGAGCC
>JAFLEG010000134.1 GCA_017302195.1 Verrucomicrobiota bacterium | reverse complement strand
CGGGAGTGTCTGTCGTGCGAGCACCGGTTCACCACCTACGAGGCGATCGAGGAGCAGGAGCTGGTGGTGGTGAAACGCGACGGACGTCGTGAGCCCTACTCCAAGGAGAAGCTGCTGGCGGGCATCACTCGTGCGTGTCAGAAGCTCCCGGTTTCGGCAGACGTCCTGGAGGAGGCGGCGGTCCGCATCAGCGGCGAGATCATGGAGCGCTTTGATCGCGAGGTGCCCGCCAGGGAGATCGGCGAGCGGGTCATGCGGGCACTCCGGTCGGTGGATGCCGTGGCCTATGTGCGCTTCGCCAGCATCTACCGGGAATTTCAGGAGGTCGGCGAGTTCGTGGAGGAGGTCCACCGGCTGGCCGCCCAACCGCTGCCGGATCGGCGACAGATGGCGCTGATCCCCGAGGCGGATGATCCGGTCCACCCCGAACGAAACGCATCATGATCGCCCTGCATGAGGATTTCCTGCTGGTGGAGGGCCCCGAAGGGGTCCACCTGCCCTGCTCGGTGGACCACCTGACCCTGGAATTCATCGGCCAGGCGGCGGCGTCGGTGGAACCCGAGATCCTGAAGCAGGCGGCCGCCGGGGTGCTGCACTACTTCAAGCATGAGCAGGGGCGGCAGTTCATCACCGTCGGCGAGTTCACCGAGGCGCTGGCCAAGGTGCTGGATGGTTTCGGCATCCAGGCCAAGGTGATGGAGGTGCAGGAGGGTCAGGTGCGCACCTCGGACCTGCGGGCGCTGGCGGCGGGTGCGGGGAAGCTGGGGGAGCTGGAGTTTTTCCAGCAGCTTCGGACCGAACTGCGGCAACGGATGTCGGAGCGCCCGCGACGGATCGAGTTTCTCGGCCTGCGGGGCTGCGTGAAGCAGTTGACCGGGCGGAAGCACTGGTGTCCGGCCTGCGAGCGACTCCAGGGCTGGATCGTCGAGAACCTGCGCCGGTGGTACCAACTGGAGCCGGAGGCCGGGGGGACCGCGCTGGTGGTCCGTTAGTCCGCAAATCCGGGAGGCACCCATGACCCTGTTTGAACGCATCATTGCCCGGCAGATCCCGGCGGACATTGTCTTCGAGGACGATCAGGTGATTGCCTTCCGCGACATCCATCCGCAGGCGCCGGTCCACGCGCTGGTGATTCCCAAAAAGCCCATCCCGCGCATTGGTGCCGCCTCCGCGGACGATCAGGCGCTGCTGGGGCATCTGCTGCTCACGGCGGCCTCGGTGGCCCGGATGCTCGGGCTCGCCGAAAACGGATACCGGCTGGTGATGAATCACGGGCCGCATGGCGGGGAGTCGGTGCCCCATCTGCATTGTCACGTGCTGGGAGGACGCCCCCTGGCGTGGCCTCCGGGCTGACCCGTTTCCACGCGGCGCGCCGGGTCATCCGGCGATCAGCAACACCAGCGCGCCGACGCTCATCACCCCGCAGGCCAGAAGCCTCCGGCGGATCTGGCGCTCGCCGAACAGCCAGCCCCCGACCAGGACCTGCGCCACCATGCCGAGCTGGAAGAAGGCAAAGGAATAGGCGAGCAGAGTGCGCTGAAAGATCTCCAGCGTGGCCCACTGCATCCCCAGAAAGATCGCGGCATGGAGGAGGAGGCGCGAACGCTGTCCCGCCGGGGCGTGCGACCACAGGGCGTTGGGATGCCGCAGCGAATGCAGCCACAGCAGGCTCAGCAGCGCGGCGCCGCCCAGGATCCACACGCTCAGGGTCCAGACGGCGGGACCGGTCTCCATGGAGCGCTTCAGGAAGCTGGCGCCGAGGGTGGAGAGGGCCAGCCCGAGGAATCTCCACAGGACGCCGGCGGGATTCCGGGTCCCGCCGGACACCGGAGCCCTCGGGCCGGGTGCCAGCAACAGGACCGCCCCCCCGATCACGATGGCGAGCCCGATGCCGCCCATGGCCGAGGGGCGTTCATCCAGGAGCCACCATCCGGCCAGTCCGGCGATCGCCGGCCGGAAGGCGTTGAGCGGACCGAACACGGAGAGATCGGTGTCCCGCAGGGCCATGGCCATGGCCAGATTGCCGGCGACATCCAGGACCGCGGCGGCGATCGCCAGCTTCCAGAAGGCGGGATTCTCGGGGACAGCGGACACCGCGAGCAACGCCAGTCCCGCCGGGACCAGCAGGCCGTAGGTGATCCACCACAGGCGGCCGGCGCCCACGCCCGCCTCCAGCAGGCGCTTCTGCAGCACGCTGGCGCCGACGCTTCCGGCGGTGCGTCCGGTGAGCCACAGGAGGGTGAGGATCATGCATCCGGCCCGGCCGGGATCCCCGCAGTGAACTCCGGAGACCCCGTGCCGGCCATGAGAATTGAACGGGCACACCCCCCTCGCTTCATTCCTCCTTGGTGGCGACGGGTCCGCCGTGGCAGTCCCCGCAGTCCGCCTTTCGGAATGCCGGCCATGATGGGACGGCGTCGGCCGACGCCCCCCCCTCAAACCACACAGGGCGGCTGGCGGGCTGGCGGCCGTTGGCAGGATCGGCATGCTCGCCCGGTGAACAGCATCATGCTCCGCGTGGGATGGGCGGTCTGCGTGAGCCTGGGATTGTGGAAGGGGCAACTCCTCGCGGCCGATGCCTCGTCCGGGCCAGGCGATCCCTGGCTGCGCGCGCTGTCGGCCACCCGCAACTTCCAACTGGGGCGTCCGGTGCGTCCCGTGTTCCTGCCCGACGGCGGTACCGTGCTGTTTCTCCGTTCGGGGCCGCGCAGTCCCGAGCAGGGGCTGTACGCAATGGACACGGCCTCCGGGACCACCCGGGAGTTCCTTCAGGCCGATGCGCTGCTCGCTGGCGCCCCGGATCAGGTTTCCACCGGGGAGCAGGCGCGGCGCGAGCGCCAGCGGATTACCGCCGGGGGACTGGTGGGGTTCGCATTGTCCACGTCAGGAAGCGAGATCCTGGTTCCGCTGTCCGGACGCCTCCACCGGGTGGATGCCATCACCGGAACATCCGCCCAACTGCCGGTTGCCGGTCCCGTGACCGATGCCCAATGGGCTCCGGACGGCCGGCAGGTATCGTACATCCGCGACCATGATCTCTGGGTCTTCGACCTCGCCCGGGGACGCGAACACCGCATCACCCGCGGCGGCACTGCGGAGGTCACCCATGGCGAGGCGGAGTTCGTGGCTCAGGAGGAAATGGACCGGTCCACGGGCTATTGGTGGTCCCCCGACGGGCGCCACCTGGTCTTTGAGGAGGCCGATCATCGCGGAGTGGAGGTGTGGCGGGTCTTGGATCCCTTCCAGCCAGGGAGCGATCCGGCGCCCCAGTTCTACCCGCGTCCGGGACACCCGAACGTGTCGGTGCGTCTGGGCATCGTCGGGTCGCAGGGAGGGACCCCCAGGTGGATCACCTGGGATCGCGCACGGTGGCCGTACCTGGCGCGGGTGCAGTGGCACCGGACCGGAGGGCTGACCCTGACCGTGCAATCCCGGGACCAGCGCGAACTGGTGGTCCTGCGGGCCGATCCGAAGTCCGGCCGGACCTCCGTGCTCTGGAGGGAGACCGATGCGGCCTGGGTGAACCTGGACCAGTCGGTCCCGCTCTGGACCCGGGATGGCCGCCAGTTTCTCTGGACCTCGGAGCGCTCCGGACGCTGGGAACTGGAGCTGCGAAACGCCGGGGGCGCCCTGGAGCGGGTGCTGGTGCCCGGTGTCCTTGGGTGGAAGGGACTGGTGCACTGGGATGAGGACCGCGGCACCGTCTGGTTTCATGCCAGCGACGATCCGACACAGCAGCAGGTGTGGCGGATGACCGTTCCCGATGGAACTCCCGAACAGCTCACGCACGCGGCCGGATGGCATGTCGCCGCGAAACCGTCGCGCAGCGGCCACTGGATGGTGACCTCAGTCAGCGCAGCGGCGCTGGCGACCACCGAGGTGCACCGACCGGACGGCACGACTGCAGGGCAACTGCCGTCCGTTGCGGAAGAGCCGGCACGTCCCATCCGGGCGGCATTTGTGCGGGTCGGGACCGGGGAGGGATGGTTTGCCAAGCTGGTCCGGCCCGCGGACTTCACCCCCGGCAGGAAGTATCCGGTGCTGGTCAGCGTCTATGGGGGTCCGCACGCCCAGGTGGTGCGGCAGTCGCTGGCCGCCTCGCTGACCGACCAGTGGCTGGCGGATCGCGGCTTCGTGGTGGTGGCCATGGATGGACGCGGCACGCCCGGCCGTGGACGCGACTGGGAACGCGCGCTGTTCGGGAAGCTTGGCCCGGTACCCCTGGAGGAACAGGCCGCCGCGCTCGAGGCGCTGGGCGGCCGTTATCCGGAACTGGACCTGGATCATGTGGGCATCACCGGGTGGAGCTTCGGAGGCTACCTCAGCGCGTATGCGGTGCTCCGGCGTCCGGACCGCTTCCATGCCGCGGTCGCCGGCGCCCCGGTCACCGACTGGGACGACTACGACACCCACTACACCGAGCGCTATCTCGGCGTGCCCCCCGGCCCGGCCGTGGAAGCCGCCTACCGTGAAAGCTCCTGTCTGCCCTGGGCGAAGGAGCTTCACCGGCCATTGCTTCTCATCCACGGCACCCGCGACGACAACGTCTTCTTCCGACACACCCTGCGCCTCACGGATGCCCTGCTGCGCGCCGGCCGCCCCTTCGAGGTCCTGCCCCTGCCCGGCTTCACCCACATGATCCCCGATCCGGTGATCGCCGAGCAGCGCTGGCAACGCACCGCCGACTTCTTCGAGCGCCACCTGAAACCGGGACGTACCGCCCCGGGCGACGATCACTAGCCGCAAATCCTGCGCGGCCTGCGCGGGCTTTGTGCGACGCCCCCCCGGACCCCGGTCCGATGCAAAAAAGGCCAGGCCGATTCCGGCCTGACCTCCATGAAGCGACTCCGGGCGGATGCTACTGCCCGACGACCTCGATGAACACCGAGTCCCCCGTGAGGGGAATGCTGGCCACCCGCTCCGAGGTCGTGGCCAGGTCCGTCCAGGCACCTCCAAGGAGGCTGGCCCTCTGCCTCACGGTGAACGGCGGGGTGCCCCCGGTCCAGGTGACCTTCAGAACGCCGGCGGTGCTGTCGGGGGATACGCTGAGCTGCAGGGGGTCCACACCCGGCGTCAGGAGCACACCGGCGCGGTAGGCCTTGATGGCCAGGGGATCCGACGGGGCGTTGAGCAGATGGAGCGTCCGGTCCTGAACCGAGAACAGCTCCAGGATGGCGCCCCGCTCCTGATCCCGCCGGTTCTGGAGCCAGAGCATCCTCAGGGGATAGTAGCCCGCCTCCGGTGCGATGACGTCGAAGAACTGATTGCGGGCAAAGTAGGTGGGAATCCGCGGTGTCTCCCCCGAGTTGTCAAACAGGCTGAGGAGGGCTCCCCCCGGACTCAGGCCGGCGCTGGCCTGATGGCCGCCCTCGGAATAGACGCCGAGTTTGTGGCTGCCTTGGGACAATTCCAGGTAGGTCAGGATCTCCACCACCATCCCATCCGAAGTGGCGGCGAAGAGGTTGGGAATCGGCTCATCATTGGGAAAGTTCAGGCTGGCGGACTCGCCGGGGAGTTCAAACCAGTTCACCACGCCCGGAACCACCACGCCCGCCCCCTTCCACCACCCCCCGCCCGCCGGATCGGCCTCATTGAAATACGGGGGCAGCCCCTCCGGGGCCAGTTCGCCCAGCAACTGCTTCTCGGCCAGATCCGCCCGCCCCTGATACGCATCGCGCTCACCGGTCCCGATCTGGTCTGCTGAGATCTGGGTGACGTAGGCCAGGAATCCGGGATTCGCCGGATCCACGGTGGTCAGGCGCCCGGATGTTGGGAGCACGGTGTACGAGCCCACCGGAAAGACGAAATCTCGGGACTGCAGTTCCCCGCTGACGGCAACGGACAGCTTCAATGTGTGGGTTGTGTTTGGGGCCAGCAGGGTGGCATGCACCCCGGTCACCGTGGTCACCCCGGCCGTCTTCGAGACCTGAACCACCGCCGGATTTCCATCCAGGGCGGCGGTCACCGTGCTCGGATCCGCCTGTTTCGCCCCGGCATCCTCGATGCGGGCGGTAAAGCCGTAGGCGTTTCCGTCGAACGTGGTGGTCAAATCAATGCCGGGAAGGGCGCCTTCGCTGAGCGTCAGTTCAGCCGACTCGATCCAGTCCACGGCCCAGCCATCCGAGGCCCCTTCCTGGAAGGCGGAGACCGCCAGGGTCTGCCCCAGGGTCAAACCGAGATCCGCCAGCGGAATCCGGACCTCCATGGTGGCCCCGTTGCGGTTCACCTCGAAGTCCTCCACCAGGGCCACATCCTCGTTCAAGGGGTCATAGACTTCGCGTCCGTCAAAGTCCCCGTTCCGCCAGCCGACCATGATCACCCGCTCGCTCCCCACCGGACGGCTCAGGCCGGTCGGGTTGCCTTCATACTCGGAGTTGCTGCGGCCCGTGGCGGGATTGTTGTCGGTATCGAGAAGCCAGTGGTAGTAATGGCGGTTGACCATGCCCTCGGCCGTCTGCTCCACCGCGGGCAGCACCGCCCCCTGGACCGTCATCCGCAGGACCAGTTTCCCGTCCACCACCGTGGCCTCGATGCGCCGGATGTCTCCATTGGGGTCCGCCATGTCCACCGGATCATCCACGACCGCGACGGGTGCATCCGACGCCTCCCCGGCATCCACCGTCAGCGGAGCCGACTCGAGCCAGTCCACGGACCAGTCATCGGAGGCGCCTTCCTGGAAGGCGGAGAGGGCAATGGACTGCCCCTGAGCCAGCCCCGCCGGTTCCAGGGGAATCACCGCCGTGAGGGTGTTGCCGCTCGCGTGATAGGCAAAGTGACCGAGGAGGGCCGTATCCTCATTGAGGGGATCGTACAACTCCACCCCGTTGGGCTTGCCGTCGCGCCAGCCGACCATGACCACCCGCTCGGCGCCGATGGGCTTCGACAGCCCGGTGGGAGTGCCCTCGTATTCGGAGTTGCTGCGGCCGGTGGCCGGGTTGTTGTCGGTATCCAGCAGCCAGTGGTAATAGTAGCGATTGACCTTCTCCTCCTGGGTGTTCTCCACCGAAGGAGCGGCCAGTCCCTCCACCGTCAGCGACAGGTGCAGCTCGTCACCCACCACATGGGCCGAGATCCGGCGCACATCCCCGCTGCGGTCCCCCAGGTCCGCCGGGTCGCTCACCGCCGCCACCGGTTGATCCGGGCCGTCGAGAGTCAGGATTGCGGACTCGATCCAGTCCACCGCCCAATCATCCGAGGCGCCCTCCTGGAAGGCTGCCACGGCCACGACCTGACCGCGTGCCACGCCCAGGGCGGACATGGGCACGATGGAATGGGAAATTGCTGAGGAGCGCGGTATCCTCATCCAGGGGGTCGTACAACTCGACGCCGTTGGGCTTGCCATCGCGCCAGCCCACCATGAGCACGCGTTCCGAGCCCACGGGCCGGGCCAGACCCGTCGGGTTGCCCTCGTACTCCGCGTTGCTGCGTCCCGTGGCCGGGTTGTTGTCGGTGTCGAGCAGCCAGTGATAGTAATACCGGTTGACCTTTTCTTCCGGGGTATTGACCACGGAGGGGGCGGCGATGCCCTGCACGGTCATCCAGAACACCACCTGATCACCGAGGCTGAACGCCTGGATGTTCCGGATGTCTCCGCTGGAGTCGCCGAGATCCGCCGGATCGGACACCGCGGCCACCGATCCCGGGGGGCCATCCACGGTCAGCGTGGCGGACTCCACCCAGTCCACCGCCCAGCCATCCGAGGCGCCCTCCTGAAACGCAGACAGCGCAAAGGTCTGACCGCGCGCCAGGCCGAGAGCGGACAACGGCACCACCGCCGTCACGCTGTTGCCGCTGGCCAGGAAGGGAATGCCGGAGAGGATCGCCTGGTCTTCATTGAGCGGATCGTACACTTCGACGCCATTTGGTTTCCCATCCCGCCAGCCCACCATCACCACGCGTTCGGAACCCACCGGGCGGCTGAGTCCGGTCGGGTTGCCCTCGTACTCCGCATTGCTGCGCCCGGTGGCCGGGTTGTTGTCGGTATCGAGCAGCCAGTGGTAATAGTACCGGTTGGCCATGGACTCCGGGGTCTGCTCCACCGACGGGGCGGCGACACCGTCCACGGTCAGGGACAGGATCAGGAAGTCTCCCCGCACCGTGGCGCCGACGGTGCGGATGTCGCCGCTGCTGTCCGCCATCTCCTTGGGATCGGTGATCAACTGCACGGCGGCCGCCGCCTGGGACATTCCGCAAGCCAGCCCCAGCGCCAGCGCCGCGTGGGTCAGCCCTCCGCGGGGGATTCCGGGCGCCGGAGTGTTCCGGTGAGGCGGCAAACCGCCGTGGTGTGGACTCATGTGGGGCAGGAAGTGAAGGTTCATGTTCCGAAGTTTGCGATGTGGAACGTATTTTTGCGCCATGGAACGTCAAGGATCCAGTCAAGTTTGGGAAACACTCGATACGGAACGATGTGGTGAGCAACGTCGGGGTTCACCACCGAGGCGCTGAGCACACGGAGGAAAGTCGGTGGGAATGGTGAGACGCAGAATCACGGTTCGGGGAGCGGTGCTGCCCCCATCCATTCCGCGTCTCTCTCCGTCTCTCCGCGCCTCTGCGGTGCCAGGGCTTGGATTCCTCTGGAATGGATACGGCTGAGTGGTGTGCAGGGACGGACAGTACGGCGGGTGCCTGAAGCACTATGGCTCGACGATGCGCGCCTGGAAGTAAGCCGGGGGAGGCAGGCCCGGAGGGACGACCCACTCGACGGGAACGCCGGTGAGCGTCAGTTCGGTCTCGGGTTCCCACGATCCCAACTCGGTGGCGACCAGCAGTGCCACGCGGGAGGGCGGACCATGGACGATCAGGATCACCTGGTCCCCCTCGATGCGGATGCCCAAGGTGAGCGCCGCCGGGCTTTCAAGGCGGACCTCAGAGGTGCCGCGGGCGTTGCCACGGGCGCAGGGCCAGGGC
>JAFLEG010000133.1:4562-8992 GCA_017302195.1 Verrucomicrobiota bacterium | reverse complement strand
GTACGGGGACGGCGGCCACAATGGCAAACACGGCGGGGCGATCCTGCCGGACTCGCTGCGCTGGCTGTGGCGTCCGGACCTCGACGCGCTGCCCAAGCCGCAGACACGCGACAATCTCGGCGGTGACGAGGCGCTCTCCAAGGTGCTGCCCGACGGCGGCAGCCCGGGTGACTGGGAGCGGGTGGCCGACGGTTTCGGATTCACCGACGCCGCCTGCAGCGACGCCGAGGGCAACTTCTACTTCAGCGATCTCGGCAAGAATGTCCTCTACCGCATCGCCGTGGGCGAGAGCCGTCCGGTGGCCTGGCTGGAGGGCGGCCCCAAGGTCAGCGGACACCAGTTCGGCCCCGACGGTCGCCTCTACGCCGCCACGCAGGGCGATGCGAAGGAGAAGCGGATCGTGTCCGTGGACCCGAAGACCAGGGCCGTGGAGGTGATCGCCACCGACGTGCAGCCCAATGATCTGGTGGTCTCCAGGGCCGGCTTCATCTACTTCACCGACACCGGCGCCGGACAGGTGGTGAAGGTGCCCATCAGCGCCCGGGGCCTGTCGCGTCCGGCCCCGGCGGCCGGGGGGATCAACAAGCCCAACGGCATCGCCCTCAGCCCCGACCAGCGGCTGCTGATCGTGAGCGAGTACGGCGGGACCAATGCCTGGACGTTCCTGGTGGATGCCGATGGCGGGCTCCGCGGCGGCGAGCGGAACCTGGAGTTGCGTGCGCCTTCCGGGAAGGCGGACAGCGGCGGGGACGGCATGACCGTGGACGCCGCCGGCCGCGCCTGGATCACCAGCCACCTGGGCATCCAGGTATTTGACGCCGGCGGGCGCCTGGGCGGCGTGGTGTCGCGTCCGCAGGAAAAGGGAACCGTGAGCTGCGCCTTTGCCGGACCGGGCCGCGCCTACCTCTACGTCTGCAGCAGCGACGCCGTCTTCCGCCGCAGGACCCTCACTGAGGGAGCCACCACCCCGAAGTAGTGCGGCTCAGTCCCGGGTGATGGTCAGGAGACGGCGCTCCAACTCGGCGCAGTGCTCACGGAGTCCCGCGTCATCCAGCTCCCGGGGAACCTGCATCGCCTCCGTGGTCACCACGGAGCAGGCGCCGAAGGGCAGCGGGATCTGGAACCCGTCCCAGCTCGGCAGGACCTTCTTGCGGCTCACGTTGATCGCGATGGGGACGAGCGGCAGTCCGGTATGCTGCGCCAGCGCGATGGCCCCCGGCTGCACCCGGTAGCGCGGGCCGCGGGGGCCGTCGGGCGTGACCGCAATGTCGTAGCCCTCGGCAGCCAGCGCGATCATCTCGGACAAGGCGGTCGCCCCCCGGCGGCTGGAGGATCCCCGCACGGCCCGGGCCCCGAACAGTTCCAGGATCCGCGCGGCGATCGCCCCATCCCGGCTGGCGCTGGCGAGCGCCGCCAGACGCCGCTTGGGGCCCGCGGGACGGAAGTATCGGCGGTACAACCCGGGGGCGAGCAACTGGCGGTTGTGCCAGACGGCAAAGATGGCGTGCTGGGGGCAGTCCGGACTGAACAGCCCCGAGCGGTCCTCGTACGTCCAGCGCAGCGTGGCGCTCACCGACGAGGCCACCATCCAGGCCAGGCGGGCGGCGAACCGTCCGCCCAGGTTCGGCGGCAGCGGCGGGCCGGACGCGGGAGCTCGCCGGGGCGCGGAGGACTTTCCCATGGTCATGATCCCGCGGCACGCTTGAGGCAGCCCCGCACCAACTGCTCCACCGTGGCCGTCGGTCCCAGCATCGCCAGCGCCGCCCGCACCACCGGCGCCGCATCCGAAGCCTTGTAGCCCAGCGCCACCAGCGCCGACACCGCGTCATCCAGCCGCCGATCTCCCGACGGTGCCGCCGCCGGAACACCCGCTCCTCCGGCGGCGGGCGCCACGCCGGCCAGACCGCCCAGCTTGTCCTTCAACTCCACCACCATGCGCTCTGCCGTCTTGCGGCCCACGCCGGAGATGCCCGCCAGCGCCTTGAAGTCTCCGGACGCCACCGCCGCCGCAAACCCGGTCACGCTCATGCCGCTGAGCACGTTCAATGCGAGCCGCGGGCCGATGCCGGAGACCGTGTGGATCAGCAGGCGGAACAGGTCCCGCTCCGCGGCGGAGACGAAGCCATAGAGCTGATGCGCATCCTCGCGGATGGCCAGGTGGGTGAGCAGCCGGATCGCGGATCCGGCCGCCGGCAGCCGGTCAAAGGAGGAGAGCGGAATCAACACCTCGTAGCCCACCCCCTGCACCTCCACCGTCGCCCATCCCGGTTGGGCCTCGACCAATGTGCCCTGCAAAAATGTAATCATGTCCCTGCGCCGGCGGCAGCCTGCGCCAGCCGCCTGGAAAGGGGAATGCGGAATCCCGACCGCGGCCCGGATTCCAGATGCGCTGCGGGCCGGCCTGCGAGACATTCATCCCGCAGTTCCGATGGCGAACCTTCTCATGAATGCCTCCTGTGTCCCTGCCGCGATGTCGCCAACAACCTTCACGATGCCCTCTGCCGAGCCGCGCCGGCGTGGCGTCCACCTGGGGGTGGCCGCAATGCTGGGGATGCTGCTGGCGATCCCATCGCGGGCGCAGGACCCGGCGCCGGCCTTCCGGCTTCAGGTCCTGAACGGAAGCCGGGAGACCGCCGATGTGTTCTGGCTGAAGTCGGGGACGGAACGGGTGCCGAAAGGATCAATTCCTCCGGGCGACGGCACAAACCTGACCACCCTGCCGGGCCAGCGGTTTGCAGTGGTGGGACGCGAAGGCCTGCCCGAACGCGTGGTCACCAGCGAGGTGCCGGTGCAGGCGGTGCGTTACGAGCCGCCGGATCCGGACGGCATCCCCCCCTTCTACACGCAGCGGACGACCGCCGGCGGATTCCCCATCGTGGCCTCGGCCCGGGTGGATCCCCATGCGCTGGGCGAGGCGGCCTACCTGGTGGACCTGATGCTCGCCCGGCGGCCCGACCTGCGCAACGCGATGATCCGGAGCGGCGCACGCCTGAGCATCCTGGCCCGGGACGAATTCACCACCGACCAGCCGGAGTGGCGCTGGCTGGCGCGAAGTCCGGTGCCGGAGTTTCCCGGCATCGCCCCCCGCGACTACTGGGATGCCCGGGCGCGCGGCATGGGCGGCAGCGAGACCGACCCGTTCTGTTCCTGCGGCGAGGAGAACCTGCTCGGCTACCGCGGCGATCCGTACGCCACGGAGAACATCCTGATTCACGAATTCGCCCACAGCATCCACCTGCGCGGCATGCCCAATGTGGACCCGGGCTTCGACGGACGCGTGAGGGCCGCCTACGACGCGGCCATGGCCGCGGGGTTGTGGAAGGGCAAGTACGCGGCGGTAAATCACCACGAGTACTTCGCCGAGGGGGTGCAGAGCTGGTTCGACGACAACCGGGAGAACGACCACGACCACAACCACGTCAACACGCGCGCCGAACTGCTCGACTACGATCCGGGACTCGCCGCGCTCTGCCGCGAGGTCTTCGGCGACACCGTGTTGAAGTACACCAGGCCCGCCACGCGCCTGACCGGACATCTGGCGGGATACGACCCGGCAGCCGCGCCGGAGTTCGTCTGGCCCGGGCGTCTGCAGGAGGCCCGGGAACGCATCCGGGCCGCGGCCCAGCTCCGCGACCGGGCTGCCCGGGATCCTGACGGACGCGAGACCCGCGATCTGGCCGGCTGGCAGGTGCACGTCAGCCGGCGGCTGCTGCTGGACGACGAGCGGCCCGCGACCGAGCGGGCGTTGGAACTGATGCAGGCCCAACTGGAGCGGATCGCCCGTCTGGTGCCCGCCCATGCGGTGGCGGCACTCCGGACGGTGCCGCTCTACGTCTCCCCTCCGTACGAAGGCTTCGGAGCCAAGGCCGAGTATCATCCCGACCGGTCCTGGCTGGCCGCGAACCGTCGGGACCCCGGGATGGCCAGGGCGGTCGAGTTCACCAACACCCGCATCTTCGAGGCGGAATGCCGACGCATGCCGGTGCTGGTGCTGCACGAACTGGCCCACGCCTACCACGACCGCGTCCTGGGCAACGACCACCCCGGCATCCGGGCCGCCTACGAGAAGGCCCGGGCCTCGGGCCGCTATGACCGCGTGGAGCGCCAGGACTCCGAGGGACGCCGACGCCCCGACAAGGCCTATGCCCTGACCAATCCGCAGGAATACTTCGCCGAGACGACCGAGGCGTACTTCGCCGAGAACGACTTCTTCCCGTTTGACCGGTCCGAACTCGAGCGGCACGACCCCGAAATGTTCATCCTCCTGGGCACGCTCTGGAATCATCCTTGAAGGCCTGGTCTCCTCGTCCACGGACAGGAGGACCTCCGGGGAAAGGGGATCCAATTTGAGAGGCCCCCTGCCATCTTCAAACCCGCAACAGGCCGCGAAATCCACGGGCGCTGTAGTAGGACTGCGCTCCGTTGTGCCC
>JAFLEG010000133.1:0-4526 GCA_017302195.1 Verrucomicrobiota bacterium | reverse complement strand
AGACCCGGCCGTAGCGGCGGTCTCCGTAGAGGGCCCCGCCGAGCTTCCGGATCTCGACAGGCGTTCTCACCCAGCTTGACGTCTTCGTGTCAAACTCCCCCAGCCGCTGCAGCTCCAGATACTGATCCTCCGACAGCAACTCGATGCCCAGAGCGGCCGCCATGTCCATCGCCGTGTCCTTCGGATGGTGCTCCTTCCGCGACTCCAGGCCCGCGCGGTCGTAGCAAAGGCTGGTGCGGCCCTTCGGGGTCTCCATCGAGCAGTCCGCGTAAAGGTACTCGTCCGTGACGGTGTCCCGCCCGATGACATCCGGCTCGCCGCCGGTCCGTTCCATGTCGTGAAGCGACTGGAGCTTACCGGAAGCCGCCGCAAGCCGGGCTCGCACCACGGACCACCCGATCCCGGGGTGACGGTCCCCATTCTGCTCGAAACGGGCCTGCAACAACTCCAGCAGCTCCTCGCGCTGCCCGGCTGACAGTGCCTTTGGATGGCGTAGGGTGTGGCTCATGGCGTGACGGTGGTCCGGTTTCCACGCCGGACGTGTTCCCAAAAACTGCCACCGATCGGCGCCGAGACGCGGTCGTCCCTGATGCGAATCGCTGCGTTGGACATGCCCGAGACGCTATGGATGGCCTGTATCGGCGACAAGACCGGCTGAGCCGAGAGGTGCGCCGCCGATCGCCCGGAGGTCTGCCGTCCGGATACAGACCGTTCACGCAAAAAGCCTCAGGGAGCGGGAACAACCACGTAGTAGGCGCCGTTGGGGCCGGATCTCGCCTGATACCAGGTGGGGCCGCTTTGGTAGTACTCCACCCCGGCCACGTTGAGGCTGAGAAACCCGGCGGGCAGGCTCGGGACAGTGCTCCCCATCGGGAGCGTGGCGGGCGCCGCGGGCGCCACCGTCACGGTGGGAGGGGGGGCCATCACGCCCGCGGTGGGATAGACATAGGTCGGTGCAGCAACCGCGTAGGTCGGCACCGGTGTCGCCACGGCGGAGGTGGCGGCGGCGCCCACGACCGCCCCGGTGACCATGCCTGCGGCGAAGGCGCCGCCGGTGCTTCCATAGTAGGTTGCCGGAGGCGGGTAGGCGTAGCCGTGGTAGCCGGAGTAGCTCCCGCCATAGCTGCCGTGATAGGCGGTGCTTCCCGAATAGCTGCCGCTGTAACTGCCGTAGGAGCCGGAGCCCGAGTGACTGCCCGAGTACGACTGACCATCGGGGGCCGTCACGGTGGTCGAGCCGGAGTGCGAGTAGCTTCCATACCCGTTTCCCGAGGAGGAACTGGAATGGGAAACGCTGCCGCCGTACCGCCCGCTCGCGGAACAGGAACGACTGGCCCCCCATGCCAGGACGGGGGATGACCCGGCCAACACTGCGGTCACGGTTGCGGCCAGGAAGCTGAAGGATCTCGAGTGCATGATGGAACGCCTTCTGTTGGGTGATTGAGTCTTGCTGACTGAAAACGGGTGGTGATTCGAATTCGTGAGGTTGCGGGATCCGGTGGTCAGTTCACACGCTTCATGGTGACGATCGCCGAATCGGGGAGCGGCTTCCCGTCCGCCTTCTGCTCGCTCACCTGAAAGGTGATGGTGTCGGGATCCACGCGGGTCACGACCGTCGTCGCGGAGGCGTGGTGTCCGGACTGAAGGACGGAGTCGGTCTTGACGCTCCACCGTCCGTCACCGTCCACACGCCACACACCGTCACCGAATCCCCCATCGGGCTCAAAGTTCCAGGAGCGGATTTGCTTCGCCGCGGGGTCCCAGCCGATCCGCTGGGTGCCGTTGTCGAGAAAGGCGTCTCCAACCCGAACCCCGCGGAACGAGAGGATGAAGTTCCTGTCCGGGCTCCACTCGAACACCGCATGGGCGATGTGACCGTTGGTGGACTGGTCCCTCCACTCGCCGATCATCCATTCCAGGGGGCGCAGGTGATCCTGATGGTTCCGGGGGATGTAGGCCGCCTCGCGCACGCTCGCCAGCAGCCACTTCCCGTCCCGTTTCACCAGCAGGTTGGAGTAGCGCGCGCGATTGGGTGCGGATTCAGTGGGCGACATGACGGATGTCACCCCATCTTCAATCGCCGTATCCGGCGTCGGAAACGTCACGGAACCGACCTCGATGCGGAGCAGCAATCCCTTGTTCTCCGCGAACAGGTGCTCGAAATCCTCCTGGATGGCATCGCGTCCCTTCAACATACGCCCTCCGAGATCGATGTAGTCGCCGTCGGCGGTCCAGAATCCCGCCAGGGCCTTTGCGTCGCCCCTGTGGAACGCTTCAACAAAGGCCATCGCGGTTTTTCTGAGCTCTTCCGCCCGCGCCGTGGAGGAGTCCGTCGTCTGCGGCTCGGCGGCGCGCAACGGGGTTGGGGAAAACCAGGCGATGCACCCGGTGACCAGGAGGAGGATCAATTTCATGCGTGCAGGAATGTTGGGTGGATTGAGGTGAAAGTCATCGGAGCCGGGGGCGTCCTGAACAAGGCGGTCCGGGGCCTTGGCAAATGTCACATCACTCGTTTCGACGGTGGCGTTGCGGGGCGATCGTGGGCGTCATTGCCCCAGGTGCTGGAGGGCATTGCGCAGCGGTGCGCTGGAAACCTTGATGAATCCATCGAAGGGCTGGTTCAGCTCCAGGACGAGGAAGATGGCCGCCGAGATGGCGCAGGCCCCCACGGAAAGGACCACCAGCGCCATGGCGTTCCTGGGGGCGAACAGGCCGAAGCTGACAAACAGCAGCGCAAGCCAGAAGACCAGGATCGCCAGCAGCGGAAGCGGCAGTTGATTCTGGGCCTGCTCGATCAGCAGCCAGCGGATCTGCCCCAGGTCGCCCGCGAGCTGCTGGGCCTGCGCCAGCGCCTGACGCTGCGCCTCGCTGCCAGGCGTCACCTCGTGGAGCCGGTCCTGCACGAGCTCCATCCCCTTCCCCCGCTCGAAGGCAGCCAGTGCCGACACCTCCGATTTTTCGGAAGGCCAGACCGAAGCGATGCCGGCAGCCACCGAGTGGCTCAATTGGTCACGCACCGCCTTCGCCTCCGGCCCGCAGCGGGCCAGTGCCCGGTCCAGGACGATGATCTTGGCGGCGCCCTGGACAATGCCGGTATTGATGCCGTCGAAGGAGCTCTTGGCGGAACTGACCAGCAGGCCAAGCACCAGCGCGGTCAGGGTGGCGATGGTGCCCGCGCTCAGCTTGACCAGGTCCTGCATCTCCTTGCCCAGGTGGTGCCCGGGCAGCAGGCGTTGCAGCAACATGCCGAGCAGCGCGCCGCCCAAGATGCACGCGGCACTGAGCAGGGCGATGGCGAAGGAACTCATGGTGTGGGGGAAGGCCTCGTGGCAGCCGCCGGATGGGTGACCGCCAATGCGGCCTTCAGCACCGCGACCTCCAAGCGGCCATCGGTGTGCCACGGGTCGCCGCCGCCGTTCCTGCCCTGAAGCTCTTGAAATCCATCCACCCAGAACACCTTCTCCGTAACGCCCGCCTGCTCCAGTCCGGCCATGAGGCGGTCGCGCTCCGCATCGAGGTCCGGACCGATGTGATGCGTCACCTGTCCGGTGGTGTGGCTCAGGCCGACGCGCTGATCGAGCGTGACGGCGCCAAACCACACCTCGCGTCCCTCATGAAGCTGGTCCCAGTGCCAAAACCGGACATGATGCCGCTGACGCGGGCTGTTGCCTATCGGCTGCTCGAAGGCCAGGTCCTGCTTGCGGCCGAAAAGTTCCAGCGTGCTCACCGGCGCATTGGTGTCCGGCCGGCGGAACACCGAATCCACCGCGATGCGCACGCTGCTGTCAAAGGTCAGCGGATCAGCGGGAGCCCACCGCGCCGCCGTCATGGCGCGGATGACCTGTTCCTTCGTTCCCAGCAGGGCCAGATTGATCGGATCGCCGGGAATGCCGCTCGGCGTGTGCGTGATGCGCGGGGCATCGAAGAGCTTGGCGTGGAGGCGCACGTCCCGCTTCCAGGCCAACGGCATGATCACGTAGGCGACGGCCAGATAGAGGAGGATGCCCCCCCCCGCCCCGAAGAGCCAGCGGCGCCTGTGCCCTGGTTGGCCCTGCGGCGGAAGGGACTGGGCGGCCCCTGCTGGTTCGCGGTTCGAGGATTCAGGTTTCATGGTTCGCAGTTCGGAGAATCGCGTTTATGGCCGCAGGATCATCGTGAGGAAAGCCAGCAATCCCAGCGCCCCAACCAGGGCTGAAAACGCCCTCACGCAGGACGGACGGCGTGGGGCAGCCGGATACTCCGCACCCAGTTGCTGCCCGGCGCGCTGGTGCTCGTAGGTGCCCAACGCCAGGGCCAGCAGGCCAACACTGATCATGATCAGGCCAAATTCGTGGTGTCCAATCCTGGGGCTGGATCCCAGCGCCCGGGTCTCGATGACCTTGTAGATGCCGTAGCCGAACGTGATCAGGGAGATTGCGGAACGGATCCAGGCCATCAACGTCCGGTCGAGAGCCAGGCGCGTGCGCTCCACGGCCAACCGGGTCGAGGCATCCAATCCCTGACCGTAGGTGTCAGCCTGCTCGTTC
>JAFLEG010000132.1 GCA_017302195.1 Verrucomicrobiota bacterium | reverse complement strand
CGGCTCACCATTGTGGCCCCGCGGGACGGCGAGCAGGTGGCCACCGGCGTGCCGGTGCCGGTGACAGCGGTCGGCGTGGGCCGCTTTGGAGGCATCACGGATGTGCAGATGCTGGTGGATGGCCAGCCGGCCGGAGAATCCCGGCTGGTCTTCCTCCGTCCGCCGGAAGCGGATGAGGAGGTGCGACATCACTTCGAGGTCACCTTCTCACCGGGCCGGCATGTGCTGGTGGTCCAGGACCTGACGGATCCGGCGGTGATGTCCCCGCCCATCACCGTGATGGCCGGGGATGCGGCGGCGGGGATCGCGTGGGTCGCACCGGCGGAGGGGGCGGAGTTTCCCGATGGGCGCCCCATATCGTTGTCCGTCGAGGCGACCGATCCCAACGGACTGCTCTTCCGGGTCGAGTTCTTCATCAAGGATGGGGGGAAGATTGGGGAATCGGTGTTTGACTGCCCGCAGTGCCGCCTCCGTCCGGGCGCCACGATCCCCCATCGGCTGCTCTGGTTGAATCCGCCGCCTGGCCGCCATGCGTTGATCGCCCGGGCGGTTCGCGCCGACGGGACAACCATCGAGTCCCCGGTTCGAAATATCACCGTTCGAACCCGGCAGGCATTGCCCTTGATGGTTGTGCGGCGTTTGCCCGATTCCTATGAGGCCGGCAAGCCCTTCCTCGTGCGCCTGGTCGTGACACCCCGGTTCGATGTCGCGGCCTATGTCATCGAGGAGCTGCCGCCCTTCGCCCTGCCCGCCCCGGGGATTCCCGGGCTCGATTCGCCCTTCTGGCATGCCGTGAACATCAGCGACGGCGGCATGCTCGATCCGCTGACGGGCAAGGTGAAGTTTGGTCCCTTCCTGGATCGCGAGGCGCGCACTTTGACCTACGAGCTGGTGCCCAACATGACGGTCGAACTCGCCCAATTCGGGGGCGTGGGGGTGGCTGACGGAGTTTCGTTTGCCATCCTCGGCGATCAGGAACTGCGCGCCCCGGTGCGGCATCCGGCGGATCGCGAACCGGCCGACGACTCGCTGTCGGCCTCGGAGTTGACGGCCTACGCGGCGGCCTGGCAGCGCGAGCAGGACTGGCCGGTGGGGCCGAATCCGATCCCGGTGGATTATGTCACCCGGGCGGCCGCACTCTGGAAGGGCGGCGAGCGCTACGCCTTCGATCCGTTGGCCGGACCGCCGCCGTTCTGCTGGAGCAATGGTGGGGTGGAGGGTCCGGCGGCGCGAGGGACGGCCGGTCCGGCGCTGCTCGGAGGGCTCGCCACACGGACCGAGGAGGCGCTTCCCGACGGCGGCGTGAGGGTGACGATCCGGCTGACACCCGTCCCGGGTGTTCGTGCCTTTGCGGTGGAGGATCGTGTGGACGTCGCCAGCACGGTGACCGGGGTGACTGCGGACGGGGTGCGGAGCCCGGGGGGCACCGTGCGCTGGGGGCCATACTTCGGCGACTCGCCCGTGGAAGTGACCTATGGGATCGCTGCTGGAAGCGCCGGAGGATCGCGGGGAGGCGTGGCCTCCTTTGATGGACAGAGCGTGGCCATTTACGGGGTGCCGGCGCCGCCGGACGCCGGACCACGGTTGATGGGAGTGGATGCGCTGCACGATGGCTCCCGTCTGGTGACCCTGGAGTCGGACGGTGCGACTCCCGAAGCCTACGAATTGGAGGCGAGCGCGGATCTTCAGTCGTGGACTCCGGTCGGCCGCTTCTCGGCGGCTGGTGCGACTGGATTCATCCGCGATGCCGCAGCCGGGGATTCCGGTCCGCGGTTTTATCGCGCCGTGCGGCGTTGACCGGCCGGCTTGGAGTGCGGGCGGCGCAGCGCCGCGGAGACGCCGCTTTGGAACGACGCGTGGGTCGCGGGACGGTGGTTCATTAACCGCCCGGGCTGGGTTCGCCGGCGACGCCAAAGCGGTGGCAAGCCACCGCAGTCCAAGGCGCTTCGCGCTGTCGTGCACTTTCCCGATGTTGTCGTTGACGGTGGCGGCGGGGGCTGGGGAGCCTTGGCGCTTTGCCATGGCCAAAATCGCACGCGCGCTGCTCTCCGTTTCCGACAAGACCGGTCTCGTCCCCTTTGCCCGCGATCTGGCGGCCGCCGGTGTGGAACTCGTCTCCACCGGCGGCACGGCCAGGGCGCTGCGTGCCGAGGGACTGGCGGCGATCGAGTTGAGCGAGTACACCGGCTTCCCGGAGATGCTCGACGGGCGGGTCAAGACGCTCCATCCGAAGGTGCATGGCGGCCTGCTCCATCTCCGCGACAATCCGGAGCATGTGGCCACCGCGCAACGCCATGGGATTCCGCCAATTGACCTGGTGGTGGTGAATCTCTACCCGTTTGAGCAGACCGTCGCGCGCCCCGACGTCTCCCTGCACGAGGCCATTGAGAACATCGACATCGGCGGTCCCTCCATGCTCCGCAGCGCCGCCAAGAATCATGACTCGGTCACGGTGATCGTGGACCCTGCGGACTATGCGCGGGTGGCGCTGCAGATCCGGTCGGATGGCGCGACCAGCAGGGAGCTGCGACGTGAACTGGCGGCGAAGGTGTTCGCCCGTACCGCGGCCTACGATGCGGCCATTGCGCGGCATCTGGCCGCGGCCTTCGGCGCGACCCTGCCATCAGGCGCTGCTGCGTCTGCGCCCCCTGAGACTCTGGAGCTTCACGCGCCGCGGGTGCAGGCGTTGCGCTACGGGGAGAATCCGCATCAGAAGGCGGGACTCTACGGCCGCTTCGGCGACTTCTACCGCCAGCTCCACGGAAAGGAGCTGTCCTACAACAACATCCTGGATCTGACGGCCGCGGTGGCGCTGATCAGCGAATTCGAGGGCGAGGCGCCCACCCTGGCGATCCTGAAGCATACCAATCCCTGCGGGGTCGGGCAGGGAGCCTCCCTGCGCGAGGCCTGGGATCATGCCTTCGCCACCGACCGCCAGGCGCCGTTCGGCGGCATCATCACGGTAAACCGTCCGCTCGACCGCAGTTGTGCTGAAGCCATCGCGGAGATCTTCAGCGAGGTCATTGTGGCGCCATCCTTCGACCCCGGCGCACTGGAGGTGTTGCAGGCGAAGAAGAACCTGCGCCTGCTGGAGGTGCGGGGGAATCCGTCGGCGGCCGCTCCCTGGGACCTGCGGAGCGTGGGCGCCGGCTCCTACCTGTGGCAGGAGCGCGATCTGCACACGACTTCCCCCGCCGAACTCAAGGTGGTGACCCGCCGTGCCCCGACGGCTGCGGAGATGGAGGCCATGCAGTTCGGGTGGCGCGTGGTGAAGCATCTCAAGTCCAATGCCATCCTCTACTGCGCTCCGGGACGCACCCTGGGGGTCGGTGCCGGACAGATGAGCCGCGTGGATTCCAGCCGCATTGCGGTGTGGAAGGCGGGCGAGGCCGGATTGCCGCTGGCAGGCAGCGTGGTCTGTTCGGACGCCTTCTTCCCGTTCCCCGACGGTCTTATCGCCGCCGCCGAGGCCGGAGCCACCGCAGCCATCCAGCCGGGGGGATCGGTACGCGACGCCGAGGTGATCGCGGCGGCCGATGCCCGCGGGATGGCCATGGTCTTCACGGGACACCGCCATTTCCGGCACTGAGCGGCCGGGGGAAAGATCAACCGGACGCCCGGCGTTCAGCGGGCGAAGGAGGACAGGTGGTTGGTGAACCAGGTGTGATCCGGACGCTGGGACCGGGGCAGCCAGGTGATGTCGTTGGGCACCACCTCGCCATTGCGGCGTCGGAATCCGGCGATCGGGCTCTGCCATTTGTGAATCTCGCCGTGACCGTCGGCAAAGTTGAAGCCGGCGGCATTCCCATGCCGCCCCGACGGCGCATCCAGCCATGGGTTGCTGTTGAAGCTCCGCAGATTGTCGAAGGGGAAGAAGTGGGAGTCGTTGATGCTGTTCTCGTGCTCGTCCACCAGCACGAAGACATCGGATGGCCCCGGGCTGGTGAAGTCGGACAGCTTCCGAATCCGCCGCAGCAGGGCATTGTTGCCGGCGGCGTAGTTGTTGACCCAGGAGGTCTGGGTGTCGCCCATAAAGGCGTTCATCGCGTAGCTCCGGTTGCGCCGAACGATGCGTCCCTGATGGCGGAGTCCCGCGATGTCCGCCGGACACCGGAAGACCTCCAACGAGGTCAGATAGCGGAAGGTCGGGCTGTTGGTGATGAAGCGGTTGGTAATCGCCTCCGGCACGCTGAAGACGTTCCCCTCACACCAGGCGGGCGCCTGTGAAGACGCCGTCGGTCCGAGGGCGGCATCCTGAAAGTCGAGGGCGTACTGCTGATAGGCCAGTCCCAACTGGCGCACATTGCTCATGCAGGCCGTGCCGGTGGCCTTGAGCTTGGCCTTGCCGAGTGCGGGCAGCAGCATGCCGGCGAGGATGGCGATGATCGCGATGACGACGAGCAGTTCGATGAGCGTGAAACCCGTCCCGGGGCGGCAGGATATGGGACGGGTGGAACAACGCCGGGGCATGGGATGAGCATGCCGGCCCGGACACCACCGCCTTGGAGGGGTTGCGATTTGATTCGGACGATATCCCGGTCCGCATTTGGATCCTCATCGGATTCCTCCGGGCCTGCCCCCTGTCCGGTTGCATCCCGGTGAGCCCTTCGGCATAACCTCCGGCGCGATCAGCACCATGTGGTTCGTCAAGCCGCGCAATCCCGAGGAACACCGCTATTACCTGCTGCCCGGGCAGGGCAAGAGCAACCGGCGCAAACGCCGCCAGCAGTTGGTGGCGGCGTTGATCGCCGGTGCGGTCTTTGCAGCGGGCCTGGCGTCACTGATGTGGGTTCTCAATGAGCAGCGGTGACGCCGGGCTCAAAGGTTTTTTCCGAAAACCACCACCAACAGCGCAAACAGGAGAACGCCCAGGATCGCCAGGGTGATCTTGATCCAGCTCTTGGGATAGGTGCCGGCGATGGCCCCGGTGTAGCCGTTGATCAGCACCCGGAAGCCCCGTCCGTGATAGTCGTAGGTGAGCAGCCAGACGGGAACCAGGATGTGCTTGAAGGTCTGTCCCGACCAATCGGCCTGCACGCTCAGATTGCGCTGGGTGTCTCCCGGCACCTGGCGCGCGCAGAGCTGGACCAGCTTGCCGTGCATCACCTCCCGGCTGTGGTCGGCGGCCGCGATGAGGTCAATCTGGTACCGCTCCACCACCCAGCCGGCGAGGAACCCGGCCTGGTACGGCACCAGATCCCTGGTGGGAAACGGTTCGATCTCGCGGACCAGCGAGGGATCCACCCCCTTGGAGGCGCAGACTAGCTCGTCATCGAAGAAATGGTCCACATGTCCTGCGCTGGGCTCCCAGCGCACGCGCTGCACCTGGCGGGACTGTCGGTTTCCCTGGGCGTCGGTGTAGTGCTCGGTCTCGTAGTAATAGTAGCCGCTCTCGGCGGTCCAGTCGGCGGCCACCTGCGCGTCGAAGGTCCAGTACGGGATGTACATCCCATGGAGTTGGTCGGTGAGCGCCCGGGCGCCGAGGGCGTTGGGGGCGAACCACCGGCGACCGTACCAGATCCGGATGGCATCCCGCACCTGGGTGTCACTGACCTTGAAGGGCAGGAGGCTTTCCGGGCTGAAGGGCTCCTTCACGTCCTGATACGGCACCAGCGCGGCCGAGCCGCAGAAGTCACAGCGCTGTGCGATCCGCGCGGGGTCGAAGGAGGAGATGGCCTTGCAGCTCTGACACAGCACCTGGACGCGCTCGGTCTTCCAGCCGCGCCGGTCGTCGGGAATGGACCCCAGGGCCGTCGCCAGGTCGCGTTCCTGAATGGCCGTCCCGCCGCCCGGCGTGGCTTCCAGTTTGGCGGGGGAGGTGGTGCCGCAATAGCCGCAAACCAGGGCCTGCTTGGCAGGATTCCATGTGGCCTCGGCGCCGCAGGCCGGGCAGGCGAACTTCTGTTGGGCGACGACCTCAGCCATGGCGGAAGGACCCCGTGCGGGCGAACCAGGACTGGATGCGCGGCAGCGGGGGCAGGGGGTTCCAGTCCTGGAAGGTCAGGTTGGACAGGATGCCGTGCAGGAGGAAATCCACATACACCGGCATATCACCCGTGAGGAACGGCATGTGTTTCAGCATGGCATCATACGGTCCCAGCCGCCGTGTCGCCTCCGCCATGAGCGCCTCGCGATCCCGCCGCCACTGGTCGAGACACCCGCGTCCGAACTTGCGCTCCTTGTGGCGCTGCACCATCAGACGTTCCACCGGATCGGCGATCCCGGGTACGAAGTGAATGTCTGCCAGGCGGAACGTCACCCCTTCGATGTCATTCTCGAGATGGGGGAGCATCAGTGCCTGAAGACCTTCCCAGCGGTCGGGGAACAGACGTCCGCCGCCGAAGACCCGGTCCACATACCGGGCGATATCCTGGCTGTCCGGGCCGGACTCGAACACGACTTGATTCCCGTGCTCCAGCACCGGCACCTCATAAGAGCTGCCGCGGGTGAGTTCGATGATGGCCGCCCGGTTGCCGTTCGAGACATTGACCCGCTCGAACTCCGTGCCGCAGGCCTCCAGCGCGCGGGCGATGGCCAGACAAAACGGACTGTGGGGAATCTGGAACAGTCGGACGGAACCCATGGCAACGGGCCGAAGGGTGTACGCGCCGTCGTCATCCGGGCGAGTCGGAAATCCCGCCCCGGAATCCGACCTCAGGCGCTTCGTCCCTTCCGTTTCCCAAGAAGAGGCGCCACCTATCAGACGCGAAACAGTTCCAGGAGCCGGACGCTGACTCCGGGGAGAGCGGTACTGGCGAGAATGCCGTCGTGCGGTAGGACAATGGACTCCGCGTAGTGACCCGCCTCGGGCCGGCGGTAAATCGCCACCTGTCGTTCCGGGCCAAGCACCAGCCAGGCTTCTTTCACGCCAGCCCGCGCGTAGGCGGCCAGCTTGTCACGATCGTAGTCATGGCTGGTGACGCAGATTTCCACCGCCAGTTCTGCGGTTGTCGGGTGACTCCTGGCAAAGTCGTCCACCGAACCTCGGACAACCTCGCTTTCCAAGCGACAAGTGAACGCGCTGGGCCCTGGGTGATGCATCCATCAGATCCCGGCATCGTAGCCTGGCACCGTGTGCTCGGTGGAGACCTCCGGGGCGAGGGAGTCACCGTCGCGGGCGAGAATGCGGTAGCTGCGGATCTGGAAGCTGACCTCGTGGTGTTCGCCGATGCCCTGGCGGGCGAAATCCTCCTTGCTGACCCGGGCCCGGATCACCAGGCCGGAAGGCGTTTCCATCTCAACCCGAAGCATCACGCCAAGGAAGTACACGTGGCGTACCCGGGCGCGGTAGCGGAGTTCGAGCGGGTTGGACGAGACCTGGACGGCGTAGGGTCGGAAGCCGATGCGCAGGGTCGTTCCCTCGGCGGCGCCATGCGCGGGGAAGCGGAGTTCGTGGTGTTGGGCCACGCCCTCCTTCACCTGGAGCTCGAGCAGGTTCATGACGCCGATGAACCGGGCCACGAACTCGTTGGCTGGTTGTTCGTACACCTCACGGGGCGTCCCGATCTGCTCCAGCCGTCCGCGGCTGAAAATCACAATGCGGTTGCTGACCTCCAGGGCTTCCTCCTGGTCGTGAGTGACGAAGAGCGTGGTGACGTTCAGTTCGTGATGCAGCTTCACCAGCCACTCACGGAGTTCCTGTCGGACTTTGGCATCCACGGCGCCGAAGGGTTCGTCCAGCAGCAGCACCGCGGGCCGGGGCGCCAGCGCCCGCGCGATGGCCACCCGCTGGCGCTGACCGCCGGAAAGCTGGTGCGGATAGCGCCGTTGAAGTCCATCGAGGCTGAAGAGCTTCAGCAGTTCCTCCACCCGCCGGGCGCTGTCGGCGGCGCTCCACTTCCGGATTCTCAGGCCGAAGGCGATGTTGTCCGCCACCGACATGGTTTTGAACAGGGCGTATCCCTGGAACACGAAGCCGATGTTGCGGTGCTGGACCGCCACCTCGTTCATGCGCTGGCCGCCGATCAGCACGTCGCCGGCGGTCGGGAGCTCCAGTCCGGCAATCATCCGCAGGACGGTGGTCTTGCCGCCGCCGCTTGGTCCCAGGAGACCGATCAGTTCCCCCTCCCGCACGGTGAACGAGACGTTGTCCACGGCGGCGACCTCGCCGAATTGCTTGGAGACCTGGCGGAGTTCGATGCTCATGGGTGTTCAGCGGGGTTGGAGGACGCGGCGGCCGGTGCGGACTGCGCCTGCGCCAGGTCGCGGTCATGCCGCCACTCGAGATAGGTCTTCAGGAGGAGGGTGATCAAAGCGAGCAGGGTGAGGAGGCTGGCCACGGAGAAGGCGGCGGCGCCCTGGGACATGCCCATGTAGAGCTTCTCCACCCGTAACGGCAGGGTGTCTGTGCGTCCGGTGATGTTGCCGCTCACCACCGACACCGCTCCAAACTCCCCCATGGCCCGTGAGGTGCACAGGATCACCCCGTAGAGCAGCGCCCATTTGATTCCGGGCAGGGTGACATGCCAGAACACCTGCCATCCGCTGGCGCCGAGGGTGAGCGCCGCCTGCTCGGCTTCCGATCCCTGCGCCTGCATCAGGGGGATCAGTTCCCGGGCGATGAAGGGCAGGGTAACGAAGACCGTGGCCAGGACGATGCCCGGGGTCGCGAAGATGATCTGGATGTTGCGGGCATCAAGCCACTCGCCGAGATAGCCCTGAAGCCCGAAAAGGATCACGTAAACCAGACCGGCCACCACCGGGGACACGGAGAAGGGAAGGTCAATGAGCGTGAGCAGCAGCGGTTTTCCGGGAAACTCAAACCGGGCGATGCACCAGGCGGCAGCCACACCGAAAACCAGGTTGAGGGGAACGGTGATCAGGGCCACCAGGAAGGTGAGGCGGATGGCGGCCACCGTATCGGGGTCCGCGAGGGCGCGTCCGAAGGCGCCCCAGCCGTCCGCCAGCGCCTGCGCAAAGACGTTGACCAGGGGCAGGACCAGGAAGAGGCCGCAGAACCCGAGAGCGATGGCAATCAGGAGGCGGCGGACCCAGGGGGATTCCTCGAT
>JAFLEG010000131.1 GCA_017302195.1 Verrucomicrobiota bacterium | reverse complement strand
GTGCTCACCCTCCAGAACGGGTTGGGCAACGAGGAGGCGCTGGCGGCGCTGGTGCCGGCGGCGCAGGTCCTGGGCGGCCTGTGCTTTGTCTGCCTCAACCGGGAGGCGCCGGGCGTCATCCGGCATATCGCGCATGGCCGCATCCGGCTGGGGGAGTTCGGACGGCCACCCGAGCCGCGGACCCATGGGATCGCGCAGATCTTCCGGGACAGCGGCATCGCCTGCGACGTCACCGCATCCCTGGCCATGGCGCATTGGGAGAAGCTGGTGTGGAACATCCCGTTCAACGGCCTGGGCGTGGCGAGTGCCGCAGGCTGGGAGGTCTGGGAGGGGGCGGATCCGGGGGGCATCGTCGGGGGGCATCCCCACCGGACCACGGACCTGCTGCTGGCCGATGCCCGGTGGACGGGATTGGTCCGCGGGCTGATGCAGGAGGTCATCGCCACCGCCCGGGCGCTGGGACACCCCATTCCGGACTCCCAGGCGGACGAGGAGATTCGCCGCACCCGTGAGATGGGCGCCTACCAGGCCTCCACGCTGGTGGACTTTGCCCTGGGGCGCCCCCTGGAACTGGACAGCCTCTTCCGGGAGCCCCTGCGACAGGCGCAGGCCGCGGGCGTGCCGGTCCCACGCCTGGAACGGCTCTGCCGGGTGCTGGAAGTCCTGGCCGCGCGAGCCGTGTAACGTCCAATACCCGGTCAGAGAGAGGGGCTCCGATCCACTGCCAGGATCGAACGGCGAGAGGCATGTCTGGCGTGAGGTGGGGTGCAGTTCAAGGGGTGGCGGACGCGTTCCGCCGCCGGTTGACACGACGGCGAACCGGTCCACCGATGGACCATGTCCAACCCCACCGATTCCCCGGTCTGGTTCATTACGGGCGCCGCCTCCGGCATCGGACGCCGGCTCGCCGAGCAAGCCCTGGCTTCCGGGGCGCGGGTGGTGGCGGCGGTTCGTTCGCCGAAGTCCTTGGAGGACCTGGCCTGCCGTGCCGTGGACTCACTTCAGGTGGTGAGCGTGGACATGGCGGAACCGGCTTCCATTCGCCGTGCTGTGGAGGAGGCGCAGCGGTGCTGGGGGCGTCTCGACGTGGTGGTGAACAACGCCGGTTATGGACTGGTGGGAGCGCTGGAGGAATGTGGCGACGACCAGATTGCGCGCAATCTGGCGACCAATCTGGTGGGCCCCCTTCAGTTGATCCGCGCGGTGCTTCCTTTTCTCCGCGCGCAGCGCTCCGGACACCTGATCACCCTGGGTGCCGCCGCCGCGATCGGCAACTACCCCGGATTCTCCGTCTATGGCGGGGCCAAGGCGGCCCTGGAGGCGGTTTCCGAATCGCTCCGGCTGGAACTCGCCCCGTTCGGCATTCGCGTCACCGTGGTGGTGCCCGGACCCTTCCGCACCGACTTCATCCAGCGCTCGCTGGACCGGGCGGCGCACCGGATGCCCGAGTACGAGCCGACCGCGGGGAAGTTCCTCGGATTCCTGGAACGGATGAATGGACGCCAGCCCGGGGATCCAGAGCGCGCGGCGGCGGCCATTGTCCGGATGGTTTCCGAGGGGAAGGCCCCAATGCGGCTGGTGCTGGGGAAATACGCCGTGGACAAAACCCGCAAGACGCTGGCCGCCCGTGCGGTGGAACTGGCGGCGTGGGAGGCCGTGGGCCTGGGGACCGACTTTCCCCCGACCTGACGCGGCCGACGACGCGAGTAGGCGCTGACCTTACACGGTATCCACCCCGCGATTTGGGACTATTCCTTCAACAACCGCTCCACGGCCTGGCGCAATTCAGGACCCCACAGGTCGCGGTGGCGAATGATGCCCTGGCGATCCAGGATCCACAGAGTAGGCCAACCGCGGATATTCCACTCCTTCGCGATGGGGCCGTGGCGTCCGTCCATGATGGACCGCCATGGCATTCCGCGTCGTTGCACCTCGGAGCGGGCGGACTCGGCATCCTTGTCACAGAACACTCCGACCACTGAGAACGGCTCCTCCGCGAAATGCTCGGCGAGCTTCCGGAGTTCAGCGGCCTGAATGAGGCTGTTGGACCAGAATACCAGCGCGACCACATGCTTCCGGTAATCGCTTAGGAGCATGGGCTGTCCGTCGAGATCCTGCCCGGTGATTTCCGGTCCCGGTTGCCCCACCCGGAGGCGGCGCAGATCATCGAGTTCCGGCAACACGGCGATTGCGAGCGGATTTCCCTTCCACTGCACCGCGCCGAACTCGGCGCGGGCCCGATCGAGGTACTGCAGTGCCGTGGCAGTGGCTTGGGGGTTCTGGCCGAATTTCGCCTGGTCCTTGAGCAGCAGCGCGAGGGCGAAGCAGGCGGTCCCGCGCACCTCGGAGTCCGGATGCTCCCGGAGCAGGTTCTCCAGGAGAGCCTGTGAACCGCGGTGCCGGACCCGTTCCTGTTCACGACACACGGTTAGGAGCCCTGGCGCCCGAAGGTGATGCGCCTGGAGCACTGCGAACGCCCGGTCCACCTCGGGACCGTCAGGATTGTTGAGCATGATCCAGATGGCCGCGTCCCGGGCTTCATCGCTCGCCGGGGAAAACTCCAGAAGGGCGAGGAACTCGGAAAGCGCGGGAATCTCCGTCGATTCTCCATCCGCTTCCTCCGGCAGATCCTCCGACAGGCCGGCGCCGGTCCAGTAGCCCATAAACCGGCTCTTTCGAACATCAGTCACCAGAGTGCCCACGGGCATTCCAAGCCCCGCCAGTGTGAATTGGGCTGGGTCCACGGCGGCGGCCCAGTCCGATCGGGTCTGCACAATCCGTGAGCTGATTCTGCGTCCCCCTCGCCGTTCCTCGAAGGAATGCACTTCGGAAGGGATTGGGTTGCCCGGGTCCGATTCGTCGTAGCGGCAGGTCACCACCTCTCCGTTGAAGAAGTGACGGACGACGCGTTCCGGATGCGCCGCATCCATCCAGAAATCCAGCGTCAGCGGCGCGGATGGTTCGGGCAGCGCTACCCGGACATGCCACGTCTGGACACCGTCCACGAGTTCCTGTCCCAGCAGTTGAACAGACTTGGAGTTCACCCAGCCATCGAACTGCCCGATGGTCGTGCCCGTTCCCAAGGGGGTGCTGAGTCCAAGGCATCGTGGATCGAAGTGACCAATCCCGGAGCCCTTACCGGCCTCATCAATGGTCACGCTGGGGTGCCCCTTGCCAGTATCCCAGAGGTCCATCAGCACCTGACCGTCGGTTACGAGAACATGCCGGGAGGGAAACGGCTCAATCAGACCCTCGCGGATTGCCGACTCCCGATCCATGGCATCCGCTCGGTTCTTGATCGCCTCCTGCTCGGCTTCGTTCTCGGAGTAGGCATAACTGTACTCCCAGTTGGTCTGTTCTGTGCGGAAGTTGTTTCCTTCGAAGTGGATCGTCGTGCGAGTCTGGTTGGTTACATCACGAGTCGTGCCCTGACCAGTGAGGGTCACGGTGATCGAGTATTCGGCCATGCCCGACGCGAATTGCTGCCGTGCCCGCACCACGCCGCGCAGCAGTTCCCGGGGATCCGGAAGCGCTGCCGCGGCTGCCGGTTCTGAACCTGCAGACGCCGGCACGGCCGTCACCGGTGTGGCGATGGCTGCGGGGACGGGCGGGGCAGACACTGAGGGATCCCGGCCGGCTTTCCCTTCCACCGCCAGCCAGGTCAGGCCTCCACCGATGGCGACCACCAGGGCGCCGACGGCGAGTTGAGGTGTGATGCCGGTTCCGACCAGGCTGCGAAATCCCGAGAGCAACCCCACCGCCAGGCCCGGGCGCATGGGAAGCTGAGGCAGGCCGTTCAACACGGAGTCGGTGACCCGGGAAACCAAGGCGTCGGCCACCGCGGGAGCCGCGTGGCCGGAGAGCAATCCCGCCAATCCTCCCGACGCCACCGAAACGCCGCGGCCCGCCAGGTTGTGCCGCAACTGGTCCATGGCACGCCGGACGCGCTTCTGGGCGGCATCCTCCGAGATGCCCAAGGCCATCCCGACCTCGCGGAGCGGCTGGTTCTGGAAGTAGCGGAGCAGGACGGCCTCGCGGTCCGGTGCGTCGAGGCCCTGCATGGCCTCATCGAGCAGCGGTGCGATCTGGGTCCAGTCGTCGGGAGCGGCTTCGAGGGCATTCATTTCCAGGGCGGTCTGCTCCCGAAGCTGGCGTCGGGATTCGCGGCGGATGACATCCACCGCCGTGCGCTGCGTCACCTGGTAGAGCCAGGCGGCGAGGACCGTTCCGGGCGGCAGGCGGTGGGCACTTCGGGCGAGGTCCAAAAAGACCGACTGCGCGATGTCCTCCGCTGTCTGGGGCGACCGGACCCGGCGCAGGGCCGCGGCGTGGACCAGTCCCAGGTGCCGGCGGACCAGGGTGGTGAACGCCTGCTCGCATCGCTCCCTGGCAAACCGCGCCAGCAGCTCGGAATCGGATTCGCTCATCTCACAGACCTGTCGCCGCCGAAGGCCGGAATCCGACAGGGGTTTCTGCCGCTTGGTTCGTGGAGCCGCCGCGGGGATGGGGGAGGCGTCGGCGCCACGGGCTTCCCGCGTTCTGCGTCGTTCATCCACGGGCGCAGCGGATCCATATGGGGGCGCGGATGGAACACGCCCCTACCCATCCTGGGTAGGGGCGGGCTTCCGCACGACCCCAATTTCTGCCGTTGCGCGTGTGGAGTTGCTGAGGGGATCGAGGGAAGAGAGGCGCGTTGGGCGTACTGCGTTCCCTTGCGGGTCTCATCCCCGAGACGCTCGCCGTGATGCATGGATCTCCCTATCGCTGGGCCTTCGATCAACTGCTTCAGGAACTGGCCGGCGTGGACCAGGCCGAGTTCGGTTCGGCATGAGGTCACGGGGTGGTGATCCGGTACCATGCCGCGGACCCGCCTGCAGCGGTGTCCGGCAGCGCCACGTCACGGACGGTGGCGGCCGGGGGCAGGGTGGTCACCACGGACCAGGGCAATGAGAGGCTGTCCCGACGCGACAGCGTGTAGCCGCGTCCGGGCTGCGCCCGGAAACGGATCGTGACCCCTTCGTCACCTGCGTCGGCCACACAGCGGAGCCCGTCGGAAGACTGCCGCGGGTCGGTGCCTGCGAGATACTCCTCCCCGTTGGACCATCCATCGTCATCGGTGTCCTCCGTCGCGTCGGCCACACCGGGGTTGAATCCCTTCAACACCTCCCAGCCATCGGGCAGACCGTCGCCATCGCGGTCCGTGCCTCCGGTGACGGCGGAGGAGACCACCACGACGGTGTTCGAGGCTGCGAGCTGTCCGGAGTAGTCGTAGGCCAGGACCTCAATGCGATTGGTTCCCAGCCACAGGGGCACGCGGTGCTGCCAGTTGGTCAGGGTGGACCAGGTCCAGCCCAGGCCGGTCTCCGGGGCGCGCAAGACCAGTTCCCGGAACTGGGTGCCCGCCACGCCGGACAGGGTCAGGTACGGCGTGTTCACCAGGATCGGATTCGCGCCGCCGCCGGTGGTGATGCCCAGGGGCATCGGCCGGGGAAGCTGGGCCCGTGCCGACGCGGCGCGCTGCTGGATGTAGGTGCGGACGCCGGAGTAGTTCTGTCCGGCCAGGCGGCCGTAGTGGGTGGTCCACCGGGTGATGTAGGTGGCATCGAAGGACCGGTTCAGCAGGTCCTCCACATGACCGTAGAACCGCCGGAGGTTTCCCGGTGCGGACAGCAGGCGGCCGATGTTGGCGCCCACCGGCAGGGGCTCGGAGGGGTTCCTGGACCAGGCGAAGTCCATATCCCAGGGAAAGGCCAGCGCCTTGCCGGTGTCCGGACGGAAGTAAATGAACTGGTTGTGCTCATAGCCCACGGCATAGGTGTCCGCATCGCCGCTCAGGCTCTTGAGGGCCATGGCCCGCGCCCATTGGTCCACATCGAGGACCTCGTTGCCGCGCTGTTCCAGCAGCGTCCCGGAAAGGCTCAATGTCTGCGCCAGCCGGAGCACGGGGGCGTAGTCGTCGTCGTCGCGGCGGTTCTCGATGAGGAAGTGCCAGCGATAGGCCTCCGGGTCTTCGCCGCGATTGGCGATGTCGGCGCCGATGACTTCGTCGGGTTGCGGCAGCTTGGGACGCTGCGGGTCATTGGCCACCGAGGACACCGGGAAGTAGATGAGCTCCAGCTTGAACAGCCCGCCATCGCTGCCCGAGGGAAAGGAGTCGTCGAGAAACTCGTCCCCGTACTTGGCCGTCAGCAATTGCGCGATCCCGTTGCGGCGTCCCTCCAGGGCGCGCGGGAAGATCACGCGGGCCAGATCGTTGTAGCATTCAGGCAGTCCGCCCGCCTGATTGATGATGTGCCGCAGCACGATTTCGTCCTGCCGTCCGCCGCGTCCGGAATAGCCCCCGCTGCGGTCCAGCGTCAGCGAGTCGTGGACACCGTGGAACTGCCGGTCGGCGGGGAAGCTCAGGCTGAATCCCACGCGACTTTCGTCCTGGCGTCCTCGCTGGCTGGACTGCAGACGGACCCTGATGTCGTAGAAGGCCTCCGCTTCATCGAGCACCAGAGTGCCCCCGAGCGACTCGTTGCTCATGACGTTGGTGGCCGCGAACTGGAAGGCGGTGTCGGCCGCCGTCATCACGATGCGAAACTGATGCAGCGGGGTGATCGCGGCCTGGTTGTCGCGGACCTGATAGAGGGCGCGCGCGTCGCGTCCAGCCGGCGGGAAGGCCGCATGGGCACCCCGGGCATCCGCCGCTTCGACGTAGAACTGCACCACCGTGGCGGCCGCCTGTGCCGGGATGATGCCGGCATGGCGGGTGCCCAGGGTTCGGACCATGTCACTGCGCTGCCATCCGCGCCCGCCGGGATTCCACCACAGCACCGCCTCCGCGACCCCATCGGGATCCGCGATGTCCACGCTCACGGTCACGGGTTCGGTGGCAGCGGGGACCACGGGAAGATGATCCAATCCGTGGAATCCGGGGCCGGCATTCCCGGTCCAGGTGGAGTTGCGCCGTCCCGGAGTGCCGCTGAGGGCCGGGGTTTCCAAACGAGTGGTGCGGGCCAGCCGGTTGAAATAGAGCCGCGAGTTCAGGCGCGGCGATCCGGCGATGGCGCGGGCGCGGAACTGGACGCGGTAGGTGCGTCCGTTGACCACCGGGGCGTTGCCGGCCAGCGTGGTCTCCAGGTGGTTGTGCATGTGCTCCGTGGCGCCCGAGGCCCGGAGGCGCAGCACGTGGTTGGCCGGTTGATCCGGATCGGCAATCACGGCGGTGTGCCGGTGATTGCCCAGGAACCGCCATCCGGTGGCCCCGTTTTCAAAGTCGCCATTGAGGATCAGTTCCCGGGACGCCCCGGTGTCAGGCGACTCGACCACGCTCACGTCGTCGAGCCAGGCTTCCCCTGCATCCAGCAGGCCCAGGAGGAACTCGTTCCAGCGGGTGGGACCCCCGTCGGATTGCGCCACCCCGGAGTAGCTATACGACCTCCAGGAGGACTGGGACACCTCGTCGCTCGCGGCCCAGGATTCAGGACGGCGGTGGTCGGACCTCGGCTCGCGCAACTCCAGCGTGGACCCGCCGCCGTCGGCCAGGCTGGGCCACGGAGCGGCGTCGAAATAGTGCACGGCGTCTGCCGGGTTTCCGGCGGCGTCGAGCAGCACCAGCGCGTCGTCGCTGCGGGACAGGCGTCCGCCAAAGTTCCCAAGGATCCGCAGCCCGGGCCGCTGGGCGCGGAGGAATGCCGCATCCGAGGCCACCAGCAGAAAACCGCCGCCTTCCAGCACGGTCCCGACCGGAAAGGCATACGTGATGCCTTCCGAGAACTGCCATCCGCCAAGGTCCACCGCCTGGTCGCTCCGGTTGTGAAGTTCCACCCAGGACTCCGGAGATTCCCGCGGCGGCACGGCGGGTCGCTCGGTCATGATCACCGAGGCCTCGAGTCCGAAGACGACATCCGAACTGCCTGTGGAGGCCTGGTGCACTTCGACGGCGAGCACGTTGGTGCCCTGCCGGAGTGCGCTGGCGGAGAGGAGGAGTCGTTCGCTGAAAGTGGCGTCGCCCACGCCGGTGAGTGCCAGCGTGTTCGGAGTCAAAGGCCCCTCGGGCAGATTGAGGCGATGGATTTCCTCGCCGTTGAGCCAGATCACGGCGCCGTCGTCCACCAACAGGCGCAGCGCCAGTTGGGCGCCCTCGAGCGCGCCATCGAACACGACCGTGGTGCGGAAATGGTAGGCGATGCGTCCCAGGGTGAGCGGAGTGTTCTTGGGGGCCGGGAGGGTCGCCTCCTCCACGAAGAAGACCCCGGCGCCCTCGCGCCAGGCGGAGTCGTCGTACCCCGGCTGCTGCCAGCCCGCGTCGGGATCCGATCCGGGCGGGTCGAATCGCCACCGGCCCTCCACGCCCAGCAGGGCCTGCTCGCGGATCACCGCCGTCTCCCCGGGCAGGTCGCGGGGATGATACTGGATCTCGTTGATGACCACGTCGCGCTGATGCGGGAGATCGTTGGTCTGTCCGGGCGTTGCGCGGGAGGGGATCCACCAACGCTGATCTTCCTCGGACCAGGCCTTTGGACCTGCGCCTACTGTGATGCCGTCCAGAAAGATTCCGTCGGCTCCGGAGAGCAGGACCAGGCGGTCGCCCGTCTCGGGAATCCAGCCCAGTTCCGGCGACGCGATGACCCGGAATCCACCGGGGGCGATGGTCTCACCCTCGGGAAACCGCCAGTCTCCGTCAGTCCCGCCGATGCTGCGCACGATCCAACCGCCCACCGTCACCGGCTCCGGCGAGCGGTTCACCAGTTCCACGAAGAAGGGACGCCCGGCCGCACCCGGGATTTCGCTGAACACCACCGGGGAAGGGGCGGGAGCGCCGGCCGGGAAGTTCGCCGCGCCCGGCGTGCCTCCGGGGCGGGGGCTGAAGGTCCAGTCCGCAGGGTCCGCACTGCGCGCGCGCAGGTGGCGTCGTGACAGGGTGGCGCCGGCTCCGGCGGGCGGCACCGGCCAGGGCGCTTCGGTTCCGTACCGCAGGGTGTCCATGAAGCGCCCGTTGTGGTTGTGCAGTTCCACGCGCTCCCCCTCG
>JAFLEG010000130.1 GCA_017302195.1 Verrucomicrobiota bacterium | reverse complement strand
GCCACCCCAGTCCGAGGCGCAGGGCGAGCGTGCCCGCGAGGATGGTGACCGCCGCGCCGACGCAATAGAACGAATGCAGCCAGTTCATCGCCGGGGCGCGGCGCTCGGGATTCAGGGCGGCCACCACCGGACTGAGCACCATGTCCAGGAGACCAGCCCCAAAGCCGAGTCCAAACAGGGCCGCTCCCAGGCCGGCATATCCGGGCGCCACCGCCGCCGCGAGCAGACTCACGGCGATGCCCGCATTGCCCAACTGGGCGAAGGGCTTGGCGCCCCAGCGGTCCGCCAGCGGTCCGGTCACCACGATGCCCGCCACCAACCCTGCAAAGGTCAGCGCCCCCAGGCGCCCCAACTGCTCCGCCGTCAATCCGCCAGCGCCGCCGTACTGCGCCTGCAGCGTGGTGAGGAACACCGGCAGCAGGTTTAACCCGATCGCCAGGCTCATCATCGCGCCGTAGCAAAGCCAGGTCAGCCGACGCGCCGCGCTCGGGAGGAATGAAGACGCCACCGGACGGGATCGAATGCCGCATTCCGGGGAATGGACAGCCGATTCGCGCCCGGAATCCGTTTGTCCACCGGAGCCGGAAGCGCTATCCACGGGTCGTGGAACTGGAGAAGAAACCCACGCGCAGCGTGGGACGCCTCACCGGGACGATCTGGCAACGCTTCAACCGCCTTCAAGGTGAGGCGGCGCTGCTCCTCGGAAGCCGTCGCCACCCGGGCGGGGTGTTCCGGTTCAAAACGTATCAGGAACTCGAAGCGTGGAACCGGCAAGTCAGCCTCCAGCCTCGCGAAGCCCCGACGAAAGCGACCTCGTCCGGCTCTGCCGTAAACCGGGCCCGGCTCGGCATCCCGGAGGTGGCGGCCGGCCCTGCTGCCGCAGTGACCATTCCCCGCTGGCTCTGGTACGGCGTCCTCACCGTCGCCACAGGACTGGCCCTCGCGTGGGCGGTCTGGTGGTACCTGCACACCCGGTCCCGGCCGGGGTGACCTTGCACCGCCCGATCCGGCGCAGGGCTCACCCGTAGATGACAAACCCGGCGGCCGGCACGGTCAGCCTCACCGCGAGACCGTTGCGGGCTTCCACCGAAACAGCCGTTGCCGTCTGGGCGGCATCGGTGGAATAGAGGCAGGTCAGCAGGTCGCCGACCCGATGGAGCCCCGCATCAATGGTCACCCAGGCGGTGGATGCCCGGTCGTAGTCGGTGTTGATGGCGCACAGGATCTCCGAGCGGTCGAGAATGCGGGACCAGGGCACCACGGAGCGAATCTGCCCGTTCACCATTTCGGGCACGCCGAAACGGAGACCGTCGCCGGAAATCTCCCGCAGGTATTGGCGTCCCCGGCGCAGGGCGGTCTTCTGACGCCGCACCTCAAGAATCTTCGCCAGCTCCACAAACACGAAGCGCTGCTCGTGGAAGCAGTGGCGTCCGCGGCTCCGGAAGGCGCCGAACTCCCCGCCGAACATGCATTCGCGCAGGTAGCGGTCGCTGCCGCCGGCGCCATCGAATCCCTGCTCCGTGCCGTAATAGATCCAGGGGATTCCCAGCGAGGTGACGTTGAGGGCCAGCGCGTTCAGGACGACGCGTCCCCCGTCCTCGCCGGCGCAAAAGCGCGCCTTGCTCCCCCCCTTCCGCACCTGGTCGTGGTCGTCGAACATGGTCACCACGGTGTTGCGGAACCAGGTGTGCGATTCCTTGCCCACCAGCATCGAATTGCGAAACAGACCGAAGTAGTCCGCCGGGTTGCGGTATCCCTTGACGAGGTATTCCAGCTTGTCGGGGATGTCATCAATGCCCAGGGCGGCGTTCAGGCCGGTCTCCTCCAGCGTGGTAAAGGCACGCCGCCGGCCGCCGGTAATCTCCCCGATGAGGTAGAAGTTCTCCTTGCCGATGCTCTGGGCGAACTCGTGGATGGCGGAGGCAAAGTACCGGGTCGCCCCCGGTTCCATGTGCTTCACGGTGTCCACGCGGAAACCGTCCAGATCGGCGTCGGCAATCCAGTGCTGGTAAACCGCCGCCAGCACCTGGAGCGCTGGGGACGGCCGGAAATGGTCGGTGGGCCCGGATCCAAGATGGACATCCTTCAGGTCGAAAAAATCCCCGCCCAGCGACTCCGGTTCATGGTCCCAGTTGGAGATCCGTCCGGCGCAGGTGAACACGTCCGGCGCCTGCAGCTCCGCAGGCCACACCGCCCCGTCGGGCCATGCCGGGGAAGCCGCCCCCGGAGCCGCCGGGACAAACGGCAGGATGCCCCGGCCCAGGGCGTCGTTGAATCCGGCGACCCGGTACGGCAGGCCATCCCAGCGGGCGTCCGGAGCGGTCGCGCCCGGATCCCAATAGCGGTCGGCCTGGTAACTGAAGACATTCCCGGTGTGGTTGAGGATGATGTCGAGGTCGGCAATGCGTTGGGGGCTCATGATCTCCAGGGACGGGATTCTCCGGCACGGTGCGCCGAGGCTTCGATAGTCACCTCCGGGTTCCCCGTCGAGAGGCAAGCGCCCGTCCCTCAAGCAATCCCCTCATCATCGCCCCAGTGATCATTGGGGCTCGGACCAGACCGCCGCCTCGCCAGACTTGCCAGAAGTCGCGGGCAACGCATCTACACCGCACCAACATTGGGCCCGCGGACTGCGCGGTTGACTTTGCCGCGTTCACAAAGACCCTGACCGCAATCCAGTTCCCTAAACCGGCCGCCTGCCGTTCTCCGTGCACGTTTCAATCCTCAGTCGCACTCCAGACTCCCATGAAACGTGTCCACTACCGCCGCGCCCTCTCGGGGCTGCACCTGTTCGCCGCCCTGATCCTGGCGTCACCTCCGGACCCTCTGGCGGCCCAGCCCGCCCCCCGGCCACTTCCCGATTTCTGGCATCCGGATGGACCGGTTTACGCCCTCTCATCGCTGGGTGAGACCCTCTACCTCGGGGGCAATTTCACCTATGTGGGGCCGATCAACGGCTCCGTGGGCGCTGCCAATGCCTCCGATGGCACGGTCACCTTCCAGTTGCCGGAGCTCGAAGGCGACGTCCTGGCCATCGCCCGCTCCGCGGCGGGCGACCTGTACCTGGGCGGCAACTTCACCCTGTCCCGTGGCGGATACACCAACCTGGTACGCATCCTTCCCAACGGCCAGTTGGACCCCTGGTTCCGGCCCTATCCCACGGGTCCGGTTCGCGCCCTGGCGCTGGGGAGCGGCCACACGCTTTACGTGGGCGGTGATTTCCAGCGGATCAGCGGCACCACCCGTCGCTTCCTCACCGGACTCGACGCAACCTCGGGGGCGGCCAACGCCTGGGCGCCGGCCTGCCAGGCGGCCGTGCATGTCCTGACGGTGTCGGGAGACACCGTGTTTGTCGGAGGCAAGTTCACTTCCCTGGGGGGACAGAGTCGCAGCCGACTGGGGTCCCTGGATGCCACCACCGGCGCCGTCACCCCGTGGAACCCCGGGGCCAGCGGCGGCACCGCGGAGGTGCGCGCCCTGCTGGTGGATGGCGACCTGGTGTATGTGGGCGGGGTGTTCACCATCTGCGGGGGCAAGCCTCGAAACCGGATCGCGGCCGTGGATGCCGCAGGGATGGCGACGGCCTGGGATCCCAACGCGGGAGGCGCTTCGGGAGTCGCGGTCAATGCCCTGGCCAGTTCCGGCGACACCGTGCTGGTGGGTGGCTCCTTTTCCAGCATCGGAGGCGCGAATCGCGCCAACCTGGCAGGCATTGATCCCGCGTCGGGGCTTGCGCTGACGGAATTCTCGGCGGACACCGATGGCGCGGTCACCGCCCTCGCGGCCGGGGATGACGGGTTGCTGGTCGGCGGTGCCTTCAGAACCGTCGGCGGTGTCCCCCGCCGGGGATTGGCCCGCCTGGCGGCCGCCACCGCCCCGGGAGTGACGGCCCTCGCCCGGACTGGCGGCCAGGTGGACTTCGCAGGGCGGTTCGCCAGCTTCGGCGGCGTATTGCGGGACCGGCTCGCGGCCCTGGACGGCGCCACCGGGCGGGCAAACGGGTGGAATCCGGGCGCGGATCGCGACGTCCTGGCGCTGGCCGCATCGGCGGACACGATCTACGCCGGTGGCCTGTTCACCACCGTGGGGGGAGAACCCCGCAACCGTCTGGCGGCGGTTCATGCCAATGGTCAGATCCTTCCGTTCAACCCCGGGGTCACGGCCACCGCGGCCAACGGTGTGCTGGCCCTGAGTCATGCCCAAAACCAGCTCGTTGTCGGCGGCGGCTTCACCGCGGTGGGCACGTCCAACCGGAACGGCCTGGCGCTGCTCAATCTGCCGGCGGGATCCGTCGCCGCGTGGGATCCCAATGCGCGGGGAGGCGCAGTCCGCACGGTCCTTCCGCACGGCGGACTGGTGTATGTCGGCGGTGACTTCACCTCCGTGGCGGGAACAAACCGCCGATTCCTGGCCGCCATCGGCGCGGTGACGGCCACCAATGCCCGCGCCTTCAATGCCGGCCCGTCGGCCCGGGTCCAGTCGCTGCAACTGGTGGACGACGCGCTGTACGTGGGCGGGGAGTTCACGTCCATCGGCGGCCTGTCCCGCAACCGTCTCGCCCTGCTGGATGCCGCCACCGGCCTGGCCTCGCCTTCCTGGAATCCGGGAATCGGCCTTTCCGGACAATTGCGCGTCACCGCGCTCCTGGTGTCCGGAGAGGTCCTCAATCTGGGAGGCACCTTCACGTCCGCAGGCGGCGAGTTCCGCACCAATGCCGGAAGCCTCTTCCGTTCCACCGGCACGGCAACGGCCTGGAATCCCGCCCCCAATGGCATCGTCCGCGCCCTGTTGAGGATGCCCGGCAAGCTGATCGTCGCCGGCGAATTCACCACGGCCGCGGGACGCTCAGCCCCATTCCTCGCCGCGTATGACACCGGGGCCCGGATCCTGACAGGTTCGCCCGGAATCACGCCCTCCGGCGACTACACCTTCCAGGCCTCCACCGGAGATGGGACCGCAACGTCCCTTGAGGTGCAGGCCAGTTCCCGGCTGACGAATCACGTCTGGGAAACCCTGGAGACCTATCCGGCCACCGGCGCTCCGGTCAGCTTCTCCGATCCCCCGGGGCGCCCGGCAGACGCACGCTACTACCGCACCGTCCTCGAATGACCTGCGGATCCTGAACCGGGCACGCCGGCCTCATCCGTCAGGGCGTTGCCGTGGGCAGCACCTTCAACTGGATCTGCTGGATGCGCGGGGGGCGCTCCGGCATGAGGGTCATGAAGACCTCCACCCGCCCGCGGTCACCGATCAGGTCAAAGCGACCGCGCAGTAAATTCTGCGGGCGGATGGGGGTCACGGTGCGAATGGCGCCGCACGCCGCCATGGCCTCGGCCGCCGCCGCCTTCCAGTCCGATTCCGAACGGTCCAGAAACACGTTGGAGGACAAGGCATCGGCGGCGAGGTCCGGATCCCAGGACTGCAGCAGCGCCGCCAACTGTTCCGCGCGCCTCCGAAGCATCGGGGGTGCGATGGGAAGCCGCGCCCGGAGGCGGGCCTCGGTGAGCAGGATCTCCATCGCCTCGGCATTGGCCGCGGTCATTGGTGCGTAGGTGCGATTGGCCAGGGCGATCAGACCCACCCCATGATCGGGGAGAAACCGGTGCTCGCAGCCGTAGCCCGGGAGACCGCCTCCATGCCGCAGCCAGATCACCCCGCGGGCATCCTGGTTCCAGCTCAGGCCGTAGGAGTACCCGGCCACCCGCGGCAGGGCGGCGCTGCCAGCGACGGGGGCGTTGGTGAGCACCGACAGCACCTCGGCCGGACGATGCATCTCCCGCCGCGTGGCCCGTGAGACCGGTCCGGAATCCGCACCATCGCGAGGCGGCCAGGCCTCCAGATGAAAGGCCTGGTACTTCGCCAGGTCGCCGAGCGTGGTGATCAGACCGCCCATGGCTCCAAAGGCCCCGTCATGCAGGAGCGGTTCCGCCTGCCAGCGCCCGTGTTCCCAGCGGTAGCCCTGGGCCAGCCGATCCCCGGGCACCGTGGCATGCTCCCACCCGGTGTCGGTCATGCCGAGCGGGCGCAGGATCTCGCGGGTGATGTACTCCTGGTACGGACGCCCGCTGGCATGGCTGATGACCTCGCCGAGCAGGGCGTAGCCCAGATTGCTGTATTCCCAGGTCACTCCGGGCGGATTCGAGAACTCCAATCCGCCGGCGATCATGGCCTGAAACTCCCGGGGAGACTGGTCGAGCAACCGGTCGCCCCAGGGATCATCCTGGGGAAATCCGGCGGTCATCGTGAGCACATGCCTCACGGTGATTTTGGGTGAATCGTCCGTCGGCAACCCGGCCTTCCGAAATGCGCGCACATGACGCTCCAGCGGATCCTCCAGCGTCAGCTTGCCGGCATCGCGCAGCTTGAGGATGGCCAGCGCGGTGACGCTCTTGGTCATCGAGGCGATGCGGAACCGGGTGTCCGTCGTGACCGGGATCGCGGGCTCGATCCGGGCCAACCCCCAGGCCCGCGAATGAATCAACCGCCCGTCCACAACCACGCCATACGCATAGCCCGGGAGGTGATGGGTCAGCGCATGGCGCTCATAAACGGCATCCAACTTCGGCAACACCGCCTCGATGCGGGCCCGGCGGTCCGGATCCTCAAAGGCCGCCGGGGCATGGCCCGGCTCCGAGGCCCACAGGCCCAACAGGGTGATCACCCAGCAACCGCCGCAGACTCCGGCAACGCGCCAGCGCATGCCTCACCGTGCCCATCCGCGGTGCAAAGACGATGCTGGAATCGTATCCCGCCCGCCGCATCGCGGACGCAACAGCGGATCCGCGCACGCCCCGCCAGGGTCATGGGGAAAGGGCGTCCCGATGGGGCTGATGGTCGTTGTTCCAACGGCGTAGCGCCTCGTCACTGGACGAATACAACTGCCGGTTCGACGGGGACTCCACGTGCCCGTCGCAAAACACCACCTGGGTGCGCCCCCCATGCCGTCGCCCCGCCGCGGCTTCGGTTCGCAGGCGATCGGGATGGACGGGTTGCCCCACCGTGCGCTGGGCCGTGAGGTCCAGGAGCGCCCATCCGCTGATCGAGTCGGGTGCGGTCACCCGATAGGTCGTGCTCAGGACGTGTCCGGGAATCTGATAGAGGTTGGCGTCCCCCACGGCCATCATTCCGGCCGGATGCAGGATGCGGCTCTCGGGCATCGGGACCGTCGTGCCGTCGTTCACGTTGATCGCTGACAGTCCCAGATCACTGAACCACCACTGGACCCCGTTGGCATTGTACCCGTAGCTGCCCACGGGAAGCGCCTCATCGCTGACCAGGGTCATGCCGCGATACGCCGGGCACAGAAAGAGCGGGTCCGTCCACCGGCTGGCGCAATACGGCCCCAGATAGTCCGCCCAATGGCCCCCCGGCATCTTCGGGCTCGGCCGCATTCCGGGATAATGCCGGAAATCGCCGACGTACATCCCCAGGGCGAGCCCCAACTGATGCAGGTTGCTCCGACATCTTGCGGCGTATGCCGCGTCCTTGGCCCTGGAAAGCGCCGGCAGCAACAGGGAGGCCAGCATGGCGATCACCGCGATCACCACCAGGAGCTCGATCAGGGTAAAGCCCGGATTCCGGGTCACTGGATGTCCACGGGGCATGCCGCAAGGCGGGGGTCGGAAGGTTCCAGACGCTAGGGCTCGCTGGCTCGTCGCAGCAAGGAGGGAGTTCATGGGCAGGCGAGGTCCCGTGCACCCCTGGGTGGTCGGTGGCGGTGCCGGCTGGGGGGTGTCCGAGATGCGAGAGAGACTCACGCCCCGGTCGCGGCCGATGCCGGGGAGTGACCGCCCAAATCCACCAGCTTCCACCCGCGGTTCCAATGCCGCGGTTTTGGGAAGCGGTCCGGATGCAGGATCTCGGCGAGGATCTCCACCGAGTCCACCAGACGGGGACCCGGACGGTTGAAGCAGGCGTTGCCGTCAGCGGCAAATGCGCGTCCGGATCGCACCGCGTCCAGCCGGGTCCATGCCGCATCGCCCGCCAACCGGGCGACCTCCTCCAGCGAGCGCCCCAGATCAAACCCGCAGGGCATGGCCACGATCACCTCGGGGGCGGCGGCCTGCAGATCCTTCCATGACAACCCCTGCGAGTGGCTCCCCGCGGCACCGCATACGGGGATGCCCCCCGCCAGTTCGACCAGTTCCGGTATCCAGTTTCCCGCACCCATCAGGGGATCCAGCCACTCCAGGCAGGCGACCCGCGGACGCACCTCCACATCGGCCACCTGCTGGAGGGTGTTGACCAACCGGGTCTTGAGTGCCGTCACCGCAAGGCGCCCCTCGTCGGGCAATCCCAGGGCCGCACCCACCCGCCGCAGGTCGGTCCACAGGTCGGCAAACCGCGACGGGGCCAGGGCCAGCACCTCCGGACGCGGCCCGTCCCACGCCGCCAGCACGGACTGCAGTTCCTCCGCACTCACCGCGCATACCGCGCACTGCCCCTGGGTCAGGATCAGGTCCGGACGAAGCTCGCGGATCCTCGCCGCATCGAGACGGAACAGCGGCTGCCCCTGGGTCAGCGCCTGCTGCACCTGCGTTTGGATGGCGGACCCGGACGCGAGGACATTCACCGCGGTCGAGGTGACCGCCGGAACCCGCCGCACCACTTCCGGAAAATCGCACTCATGACTGCGTCCCACGAGCCGGTCTCCCGTCTCCAGCAGACACACCATCTCCGTCGCCGCCGGCAGCAGCGATATCACCCGCCGGACCTCCCGGGAACCGTGCACGGGGAAACCGTGGTCGAAGGCCGCCGCCCGCTCAATGGATCATTAGAAGTAGGTGGTGTCCGCCGAGGGACCACCCCGGGCGCGTTTCCGGATCTGCGCCTTGGGACGATTGATCACCGACCCGTCCGCCTGCCCCACCGGCTGGTCGGGCGTCGCCGACCACGCCCAGATCGGCTTGCTCTGCGAGCCCTGGTCGAAACGTCCCAGATGCCCGACATCCCACAACCTCGTCCCCGGCGTCTCGCTCACCCGCCCCGTTCGCGCCGCGCAGATCGCCGAACTCCTGGTGGCCTCCTCCTGCCTCCCCCGCCGGAACGTCCCCGCGCCCGTCCGCACCCCT
>JAFLEG010000013.1 GCA_017302195.1 Verrucomicrobiota bacterium | reverse complement strand
CTCCAGCGGATCGGGCTCGCGGAGCGTCTGGCCGACCGGCTGGCCATCCGCTACGAGCCGCCGGGCTCGCCGGGCGAACAGCAGGTGTCCGAGGTGTTCGCGCAGGTGCTGGAGCGGCCGCGCATCGGCCGGCTCGACAATTTCTTCTCCCTGGGCGGCGACTCGCTCCGGGCCATCCGGGTGTTGAACCGGCTTCAGGAAACCCTCGGCTTCCGCATTCCGGTACAGACGCTCTTCCGGCATCCCACGCCCCAACTGCTGGCCGTCGCCCTGGAGCGGCTGCGGGAGTCCGAAATCGAATCCCTCGCCGCCGAGCTGGAGACGCTGGCCCCCGAGGAGCGGGAACGCCTGCTTCAGGACCTGTCCCGGCCCCCGGGCTGAACCGCCGCCACCGATCCCCGCGCGGCCATTTGCCGGACGATGAATCCACCCCCCGCATCCCGGACCCTGACCGACCGGTTGCAGGCCCTGCCGGCGGTGGAACTCGCGCGATTGCAGGAACGGATCCGGGGGGACGGGTGCTCCGGCAGCACCCTGGTGGCGGCAGCACTGTGGCGCTGCGGCATCCGGCGGGTGCTCGCCGTCGCCGGAACTCCCGTGGACGCCGTGCTGTCCGCCTGCGTGGCCCGGGGCATCCGTGTGATCGGATGCCGTCACCAGCAGGCCGCGGTGCTGTCCGCCTCGGCCGCCAACTACCTCGCCGGCCGCCTGGAATCCGCCGTGGTGGTCTCGGCCGGTCCGGCGGTGACCAACACCCTCACCGGACTGCTCGTCGCCCGGGACAACGGCTGGCCGGTGCTCGTCCTTGGCGGACGCCGTGCCGTGTCGGAGGAGGGGAGGGGCGCCTTCCAGGAACTGGACGCCCTGCCCCTCGTCTCCCCGCTCACCCGCTGGGCATCCACTCCACGTCGGACGTGCGAGATTCCGGACCAGATCCTGCGGGCTGCGGCGGCGGCGATGTCCGGACGTCCCGGGGCCGCCTACCTGGATCTTCCCGAGGACGTCCTGGCCGGTATCGCGAGCCCGGGGGATCCTGCCATTCCGCTCCCGACGCCCCCGCCCCTCCCCGACCCGGGCTTGATTGAGGAGGCCGCGCGCTGGATCCGCGGGTCGGAGCGTCCGCTCCTGATCCTCGGCGACGGCCTCCGCTGGTCGTTGGACACCCGGGTGCTGCACACGCTGGTGGAGCAGCACGGAATCCCCTTCATCACCACCTCGCTGGCGCGCGGGTATCTTCCCGACAGCCACGCCCTCTGCGCCGGCGAGGTCCGGCGGTCGGTCCAGGGCGAGGCCGACGTGGTGGTCATGGCCGGCGCCGGCTTTGACTGGCGGTTCCGGTTTGGGGCCGAGCTCGCCCCCGGAGCCTGCGTGATCCATGCCGACGCAGACGCCGCCGCGCTGGGAAGAAACGTCCGGACGGCGGTCTCCCATGCCGGGGATCCCGGACTGTTTCTGAAGCTCCTGGCCGAAGCCCTGGCCGCGCCGTCCCTCGGGGAGGCCATCCCCCCATGGTCGGAATGGCACGAACGCATCCGGCGCGCCTGCATGGAGAACCGGCCGGCCCCGGAATCCGGGAGCCAGACCGGCACGCATCTGCTGTCGCCCCGGCAGGTGGTGCGCGCGATCCGCGACGTCCTGCCCCCGGAGGCCATCGTGACCGCGGAGGGCAATGTGGGCCTGGCGGCGATCCAGCGGGGCCTGAGCCTGGACCAGCCGCTCACCTGGCTCGATCCCGGGGCCAACGGCATCATCGGGGCCAGCATTCCCTTTGCCCTCGGCGCTCGGCTCGCCTGCCCGGACCGCCCGGTGGTCGCGGTGTGCGGCGACACCGGATTCGGCATCAGCGGCATGGAACTGGAGACCACCGTGCGCCACGGCCTGCCCGTGGTCGTGGTGATCTTCAACAATGACGGCAACAGCGGGGCGCTGCGCCAGGAGGCCTGGTTTCCGCCGGATCATCCGGAACAGATCACGTCCTACCTGCCCGGGCTGCACTACGAGCGGCTGGTGGAGATCTTCGGCGGGCACGCGGAGTCCGTGAGCGAAGACGCCGGGCTGCGCGGTGCCCTGCGCCGGGCCCTGAATTCGGGACGAACGGCCTGCGTCTCGGTGCGCGTGGACCCCCACGCAGCGCATGCCGGGATCTGGTGAAGATCCACGCGCCACACCCCTCGTGAATTCCGATCCCGTCATCACCGCCTCATCCCTGAAAGCCCGGCTGGCCCGGCTGGACGTGCGCCAGACCGCGGCCCTGAGGCGGCGCCTGGCCTCCTCGCCGTCCGATGCCTCATCCCGGGATCCGGCGCTTGGAGTCATCCCGCGGGCCCATCCGGTGCAGGTCACCGGCAATCCTCCGGTCGCGACCTTCCCGGCCTCCCGCGGACAGCAGCGCCTGTTCTTCCTTCAGGTGCTGGCCCCGGAGTCTTCGGCCTATGCCGTCCCGGTCGCCTTTCACCTGCGGGGACCGCTGCGGGTGGAATGGCTGCAGGAAGCCCTGCAGGCGGTCGTCCGGCGTCACCACTCCCTGCGGACGACCTTCTCCATGGATTCCTCGGGAATCGTCCAGCGGGTGGCCGACGACTTCCCGATCCGCCTGGAGCACGGCTCCCTGGAGGGCTTCCCGGCCGCCACGCTGCAGGAGGAGGCGGACCGCCGCTTTCAGGAAGCGGTGTCGCGCCCGTTCGACCTCGAGGCCGGACCCCTGATCCGCGGCGTGTTGCTCCGCATCGGGCCCGCCGAACATCTCCTGCTGATGGTGCTGCACCACATCATCTCCGACGGCTGGTCGCGGGCCAATCTGCTGCGGGATCTCACGGCATCCTATGGGGCCCGTGCTGCCGGACGGCCCGCCGACCTCCCCCCGCTGTCCCTGCAACCGGCCGATGTCTTCGCCTGGCAGACGGCATTGGAGGCTGCCGGCGGACGGTCCCGCCAGGAGGCCTACTGGGTCGCCGCCCTCTCCGGCCGCGTGACCCCGCTTGATTTTCCCGCCGCCCGCCCACGGCCGGCGATGCCCTCGTTTCAGGGCGACTCCCGGCGGCGTCCGCTGCACCCCGGACTCCGGACCCGGCTGGAAGCTCGGGCGGGGGAGGAGGGCGCCACGCTCTTCATGATCCTCCTGGCCGCATTTGGCATCCAGTTGTGGCGGGAGACCGGACGTCCGGACCTGGTGGTGGGCACCCCGATCGCGGGGCGTCCCCGCGTTGAGCTGGAGCCGCTGATCGGATTCTTCGTCAACACCCTGCCACTGCCCGTCACCATTGCCGACGGGGTGAGCGTCCGCGAACTGCTCCGCCAGGTGCGGGAGACCACCCTGAATGCCCACGCGCACCCCGACGTGCCGCTGGACCGTCTGGTCGAACGGCTGGCCCTTCCGCGGGATCCCGGTCGCCATCCGCTGGTCTCCGTCGTGTTCCTGATCCGGTATCCCGCCGAAGCCGCCCTGGGGCTTCCCGGCATCGAGGCCACCGAATGGCCGGTCCCCACCCGGACCTCCAAGTTCGACCTCACCCTGGCGGTGGAACTCTCGTCCGGAGCCTGGGCGGCCGTCTGCGAGTACAACACCGACCTCTTCGAGTCCCCCCGCGTGGACCGCCTCCTCGCCTCCTGGGAATCCCTCCTGGAAGCCATGGCGGACAATCCCGATCAACCCGTCGCGAACCTGATCGCCACCGCGGCTTGACCCGCACTCCCTTCGATCGGGGAGCGCAAGCGTCCCCGCTTGGCTTGCCGTGGAAAGCAAAGGATGCGATCCCTCTGCCCATGCCGACGCTCACGCTCACAATGACCGACGAGGAAATGACGGCGGCGAATCGCGCGGCCGAGCGTCAGAAGACCAGCCGAAGCGACTTCGCCCGGCGGGCCATTGTCGCCGCCGCGCAGCCCCGTAGTTCGGGCTCGGCTTTCGGGGCCTGGAAGGGGCGGATCACCTACCGGAAGGCGATGAGGGCCCTCCGAGGCTGAGTCCATGCATCTTGTAGATTCCTCCGTCGTCATTGCCATTTCTCATTGCCGCCCATGCTGACGCGCTCGGCTGGGCGCTGATCACCAATAATCCGGGCGACGTGCGCGGATACTTCCCCACACTGCGGATCATCTCGCCGCAGGTCCGGGCCGTCTGATTCCTTCCCACTCAGGCCTTTTGTCCTGGAATGGAAGAGCTCGCAGCCGGAGGAAACCCTGGTTCTGAGCGTCATCACCCTGGGGGAATGGACTCAGGGAGCTCTTTTGCCATCACCCGGGAAGCGTACGCAAGACACGCATTCACGTCCTCACGGTTCAGAGAGGGGTATTCCTCCAGCACCTCCTCGACCGAATCTCATGCCGCCAGGAAGTCCAGCACCGTCCGCACCGTGATCCGGGTGCCGGCAACAACGGCCTTTCCATTGCATACGTCAGGAGACACAGAGATCCGTTCCGACATGGACCGGTTCTATCGCCTCGGTGGAGGAAACCAAGCGCTTCATCGTGTCCCTTCGGCAAGCGTGCGGGACGGGTCCGGCGGGGTGGTACAGGCTGAGGGGCGATGACAGCGTGCACGAAGTTCTCGTCGACCGACCTGGAGGTCCTGGAGCAGCAACTGGCGGCATGGCGCCAAAGGCAGTCCGGGCGGCCGCGGCTCCCGAGTGAGGTCTGGGAGGCGGCCGCGGTCCTGGCCCATCGGCACCGGCCATCGCCGGTGGCTCGCACGCTGGGGTTGAGCTACCGGACACTGGTGCAGTGCATGAGGCGGAGCGGGTCCGAGAACCCCGCGGCCCTGGCCCCGGCCCGCTTCGTCGAGTTGAGGTGGAGCCCACCGCAGGGGGCTTCACCCGAACCGGCTGGCTGGGCCGAACTGCGGGACGCCTCCGGCCGGGTGATGCGCCTCCATACCGGCCACGATCCCCAGGCCTGGTTGGCTCTGGCGGATGCCTTCTGGAGGCAGGGCCGGTGATCCAGATCACGCCCCAGATGCGGATCTGGGTGGCGGTGGAGCCCGTGGACTTTCGCAAAGGCATCGACGGACTGGCGGGGCTGTGTCGCCAACAACTCCAGGCCGATCCCATGGACGGCGCCCTCTTCGTGTTCTGCAGCCGCAACCGCCGGGCCCTCAAGTGCCTGGTCTACGACTCGCAGGGTTATTGGCTTTGCCAGAAGCGGCTTTCCAGCGGGCGCTTCGCCGCCTGGCCCCGGAGCGAGGGGGGTGCCCGGCAAGCCCTCAGTGCCCACCAACTGCTCACGCTGCTGTGGAACGGAGATCCCAGTCGCACCGACACCGCCCCGGTGTGGCGGCCGGTGAATGGAAGTGGTTGAAACAGTTTTCCCGCTCGGTCCCTCACAAAAGGATAGCGTTCCAACCCCCTCCCGGTATCCTGGTCGGGCGTGTCGGACATCCTCCTGAGTTTTCGTGGCCGCGTGATCCGGGCGGCGGACGTCGCCTTCCTGCGGCAACTCATCACCGATCATCCCCAGCTCAGCCGTCGGGCCCTCTCGGTCCGGGTGTGTCAGGCGTGGAACTGGACGCAGCCCAATGGCCAGTGGCGGGATCAGGTCTGCCGCTCCCTGATGCTGCGGCTGCATCGGCAGGGGCACATTGAGTTGCCCGCTCCGAAGAAGCGGCCGCTCAACAACGCGATCCGCCACCGGCGGGTGCGCACCGTCATGGGGGTGGACTCCACCCCGCTGGAGGGAAGTCTGCGTTCCCTCGCTCCTCTGGAGATCCGGTTGGTACGCCGGGCCGAAGGCGAGGATCTCTTCGCCCAACTGCTGCGGGATCATCATTACCTGGGCTACACCCGGCCGGTGGGCGAACACCTCAAGTACCTGGTCCTGGCCGGTGAGCGGCCGGTGGCCTGCCTGGGGTGGGGTTCGGCGCCGCTGAAGCTGGACCTGCGCGACCGCTTTGTCGGCGCGCCCAAGGCGTCGTACCGCCACCACCTTCCCCTCATTGCCTACAACACCCGCTACCTGATCCTGCCCTGGGTGCGGGTGCCCCACCTGGCCAGCCATCTGCTGGCCCGGATCGCCCGGCGGATCGCCACGGACTGGCGGGATCGGTACGGACACCCGGTGGTGTTGCTGGAAAGTTTCGTCGATACCGAACGCTTCGCCGGCACCTGCTACCGGGCGGCCCACTGGCAGTGTGTGGGGCGTTCGAGCGGACTGGGGACCAAGTCCAAACCCGGAGCCCGCACCTCCATCAAGGAGCTGTGGGTGTACCCGCTGGGCCGGAACTTTCGCGCCCAACTGCTGGCCCCATGAAGGAACTGACCGCACTGCTGTTGCCGGCGGAGAACCGCTTCCAGTTCCTGGAGGAGGTGCAGGGCGTCCTGAGCCCGGAACAGTTCGAGAAGATTCGTGCCGTGTTCGAGGGCTCGGCCGAACTCCTGGGGATCGTGGAGGCCAAGACGCTCTCCATGAGCCGGCTTTGCGCCCGGGTCTTCGGCCCGAAGACCGAGAGTGGCCACCGCGTGTGCGGAGGCCCGCCCCCGGAGAAGCCGCAGGACAGTCAGAGGCGCCCGGGGCACGGACGCGCCTCGCATCGCCGCTACACCGGGGCGCGTCGGATCCCGGTGCCCCATCCCCAGCACCAGCCCGGGGATCCCTGCCCGGACTGCCGCCGGGGAAAACTGCGCCGGCAGAAAGCACCAGCCACGACCGTGACGTTGAGGGCCCAACCGCCGGTGGCGGCGCTCATCCATGAGAGGGAGCGACTGCGTTGTGACACCTGCGGCACGGTGTTCAGCGCGCCGATCCCTGCGCAGGCAGCGCAGGAGAAGTTCGATCCCTCGGTGGGGGTGATGGTCGGGTTGCTGCGCTATGGCAGTGGCATGCCCTTTCACCGCCTGGAGCGGCTGCAACGCAGCGTGGGGGTCCCCTTGCCGGCGTCGGTGCAGTGGGAGCAGGCCTTGAGGGTGGCCCGGTGCCTGGAGCCGGTGGTGGAGCATCTGCTCCACCTCGCGGCGCAGTCGGCGGTGTTCTACAACGACGATACCGCCATGCGGATCGCCGGGGTGCGCCAGCAGATCCAGGCTGAGGACAACCCCAAACGGACCGGGATCTTCACCACGGGCATCGTGTGCGAGGGACTCCAGGGAGAGGAAGCTCGGTCGATCCGGATCCTGCGGACCGGACGGCACCATGCCGGGGAGAACCTGGGCCGGGTGTTGGACCGGCGGCCGAAGGATCGGCCGCCGCCGCTGCAGATGTGTGATGCGCTGGAGCGCAACCAACCCAGGGAACACCCGACCGAACTGTGTCACTGCACCGTGCACGCCCGGCGGCAGTTTGTGGACATCCGCGCCCAGTTTCCGCAGGAATGCCGCCAGGTGGTCGAGAGCCTGGGCCACGTGTACCGCGTGGACGCACAGTGCCGCAAGGAGCAGTTGGGGCCGCAGGAACGGCTGCGCCGACACCAGGCCCAGAGTGGGCCGGTGATGGAGATGCTGCGTCAGGAACTTCAGCAGGCCGTGGACCAGAAGAAGATCGAGCCCAACTCGGCCCTGGGCGGCGCCGTGGCCTACGTGTTGGACCGCTGGGCGACGCTCACCCTGTTCCTGAAGGTACCCGGGGCTCCGCTCGACAATAACCCAACGGAGCGCCTGCTGAAGAACGCGATCCTCCATCGCAAGAACAGCCTGCACTACAAGACCCAGCGCGGAGCCGACGTGGGCGACACCTTCATGACGCTCATCGAGACCTGCCGCGCCAACGGGGTAAACCCCTTCGACTACCTCCTGGCCGTGGTCAGGAACGAGGCGGCGGCACGGGCAGACCCGGCAAGCTGGATGCCTTGGAATTACGATCCCTCCCGCTCATCGGAGACCCCACCCACGCCCACCAATCGTTGAGTCAACGAGGCTCCGGGCCACCAAACCTGCGGAAATGTCACCCGCGCCCCGCCAGCGCACGCTTGCCGAAGGGACACGCTTCATCCTCCGACTCCTATCCCCCCTCGTAGGAGACGACGTCAGGAGACTCTGACCTCGACCCCGCACCCAAGAACCGCCCCGGCCTAAACAATCCAAGCCCAGCCGTGCCCCGATCATCGGCCATCGGCTATCTCCGGTTCCTCCCCTCCTCCATCCCCAGCACCCGCCGCAGCCGCGCCCCCACGCCCATGGGATGCTTCATCTCATGCTCCCAGATTCGTACCACACGCCACCCCGCCCGCCGCAGGGCACGGTTCACCCGCCGATCCCGACTGCGGTTCCCCTCCAGCTTCTCCCGCCAGAACGCCCCATTCTGCTTTGGCCACGTCGCATGCCGGGGACACCCATGCCAGAAGCACTCATCCACGAACACCGTCACCCGCTGCGCTCGGAAGACGAAATCCGGCCTCACCTTGAGCGGTCCTGCCGCACTCCCGCCAGAGGATCTGGCCTTCGAACCTTCGCGCCGCATTCGGATGTCTGGAATCCGGATCTGAACATGCCGACGCCAGCCCGTGATCCCCAAGGCCCGGAGGACCCGTGCCAATGCCATCTCCGTCCGTGTCCCTTCGGCAAGCGTGCGGGACGGGTCCGGCGGGGTGGTACAGGCTGAGGGGCGATGACAGCGTGCACGCTCCGTCCGCGCGTTGCCCCGCGCCCGGATAAGCGCCATCACCGCGCTGCGCTTCTGCCGGGTGAAAACGTCAGGCATCTGCGGAATTTTACACCCGGAAGACTTCTACGCCGGCAGCAAGCTTCTGCTTGTTGAACGCCACATACCACGCGTTCATGCGCTTGTCCCATGAGCGGGCGTTTACAAAGGCCGACCAGGAAAGTTGATAGATGGATTCAAGAGACCAATCCTCGGCCAGCTTGACGATCAGGATGTGCTCGAAGAGTTGTTTGTCGCGGTCATCAGGTTCCGGGTAGATGGTGCCGGTCTTCGAGCCTTCGCAGACGGTCTTGATGGAGTAGCGGTCGCCGTTGCGGGAGAGGGCGTCCACGTTCTTGGTGCCCCGCGGGGCGAGTTGCAGCTTGGGCAGGCCCGGAGTCTGGCGAAAATGCTCGATGGCCAATTGTTCCCCGACTGCGCCCACGGAATCGGCGATTCCTCGTTTGCGCATCTCGGCGCGCAAACTGGCGCGAAGCAACAACAAGTCCTTGTCCGACATCCGAGCTAAATTCGGCGAAGCTGCTCCCATGCTTCTACGCTTTTCAATCCACAACCAAATAGCCTGGGCGCGCTGTCTGATGTGAAAGCCAAGTTCGGAAGTCGGCGAGAACCGGCTCTTTCAAGCGGGCTAGCGGCACGAGAAAAGGTGCAGGCTTCGTCTCAGGCCAACTCAGAACTATCGCGCTCGAAAACACAGGCACCCAATCCGTTGCCGGCTCTAACGACGGCAGCTTGATCTCGGTGAGATCGCGAAGTGCGCTGAAGCCCTCATCGGGGCGCTTCTTCACTTGGTTCACAGAGCCTTTCGGCACCATCAAGCCACCAACGAATCGAGCAATCGGACGCTTCCGTTGAGCGAAGTCACAACTCGGAGAGATTTCGAGAAGGACAGGGCGGCAGGCTTCGAGCCACGTCGCGAATCTCCCGGAGTTTTGCGATTCCAGGAGGCTTTTCTGGCAAAGTTCGGCGGCAATGTCTTTGACGGATAGACCAGTGGCCGTCTCAAAATGAACCGAATCTGAAACGTGATAAACTGTGCCGGGCCGAAGCGGATGGCCTTCGCCGTTTGGGGTTCCAGTGAGAAGCATCGTGTTTAGTACAACGACCACTTCTTGCTTCGGTTCGGTTGGAGCAGGTCCAGGATCAACAAGCGAAGCGGCCGATTCCAATTCAGGTTTTGGGGCCAGATTCTCCAACCTGTCCGAGTGCAGTGGCCCAAGGACATTGAGAAGTGCCGAGGCTGCCGCGTCTTTGGTGAGCGCTTTACCAGCCTCGGCGTTCAGCAATAACCGCAGCACAGAGTTCAGGGCCGACAGCATCTTTCTGCGCTCATCATCCTCATTCTCAGTCGGGGCCAGTTGTGCCTGGACCGAGGCCAACCGACACAGTTCAGTCGTTACACCGCAAGCCGCGCGCTGAACCAGCGCATCCCAATTCCAAAGCAGCAACAACGGAGCAAGTTGATCGAGCTCATTCTCAATCGCCTGCCGAAGCGTTGAAACATCAATCTTGGACGGTGGCTGGGGCTTAACCATCCGAATGAAAAACAACCTGCCTCGAAAAATCGGACGAGCCTCGAAGAGTGAGTCTCTGAAACTGGTGATGTAGTCCGCAAATTTTGTCCACACGATTACTACTATGGGAGCGCTGTCGGGCGAAACTACCCGCGCAAAGACGGCTGCCGTGTGAGCAGTGACATTACGAGCATCCATCCCACCGTGGGTACCGAGATGCATGTCCAAAAAGACCAGCCGGAGATTGTGAAACGGGGTGTCTGGCAACTCTTCGACCTTGTCGCCACTGACATGCACGCACCCCAACCGGAGCGAGTTCAATGCGCGCAGCAGCCGCCGATATTCTCTCGGCTCATCGTCAATGACACAAACTTGAGCGGTGCGGAGTGTGTTCATGCTTCCTTTGGAAATTGGAAAGCAACAATGGCTCCGGTGAATTCACGCGGAAGCGTCAGGTCTCCACGTTGCGGAAACCGAAGCTGCCCTTTGTCCCCATCAACGCTGTGTCGCTGAGCCGCTTGGTCGGCCAGATAAAGGCCCAATCCCATCCCGTCCGGGCGTCGCGAGAAGAAGGGTTGTACGAGTGCTTCCGGCTCGTCTTGGAACCCCGGGCCATTGTCAGCAACAACGATGCACGGTCCGCCATCCAACTCTCGCGAGGTGCCGATGAAGATACGCCGGTCGGAACGGGAGGCGGCTTGGAGCCAGTAAATCGAATTGTCGATGAAATTCATCAACGCCGCGACGACTAGTCGCCGACTACATTCGACTTTGAAGTCTGGATTGCCGAGTTCGATTCCATTCACAACTTTGATGCGGTGTGCCCGGAACCGGAAGTCACAGTTGAACAGAGCTTGCTGGATGAGCACGCTTGCCTTCTCGCGTGCTGTGCCGCTGCGGCGGAACAGGTCGCCCAGGCCGTCGATGAGTTTGGCAAGTTGCTCTACCAAGAGCTGAACCCTGCGAATGTCGCCATCCTCGCGAACCACTGTGAGTAGTTCTTTCACCAACTTTTCCGCCTCATGCACGACGGTTCCAAAGCTCAAACCAGGTGCGGCTGCTCGGAGCATCGTGTCTTGGAATGTCTGGAATTGCCGTTCGATGGTCTTCAGCTTCGGCTCCATCTCTTCGAGTATCCCTTGTTGTTGCAAGGCGTCGCGCAGATCCGCGATTTCTTCCATGACCGGACGTTCCGCACCGCGTCGCGAGTAGAACAGGCGAACTTGCCTTTGGTCTTTGCGTCGCTCCGCCTCAATGTGGGTGAGAGTGCAAAGCAGCGCCGCTTGCAAGGCTGCGTAGGCTTCATTTTCGATGAAACCCTCGCGATTGGATTTCTCAACGAGAGCGCCGCTAGTCTCGCCATCGAGCAGAACGACACCGAGAATTTGCCGGTTGCTCACTTTACCAACAGGTTCGTTCACCCGCCTTCCATCCAAATTGAGCCAGTCGTTTCCCGGCTCGCCAAAGTCGAATACCCTTACACCGTCACGGTAGATCCGGATGCCACCATTCTCCTTCAGGTAGCTTTTGAAACCTTGAACGTCCGTCATCGCCAGCTTCAGAACCTCTGTTTCCAAATCAAAAATGTAGAACTCAAAGCGAATGCGCCCAATCGAAACTGATGGTTCCCCACCTCGAGGTATCGAATTGAGATCAACGGTTTCCACTTTGCGTTCTCCGGCACGCTTGCGGGTCAATTGTTGCTCTTTTCGCTCCGGTCCTCTGGGTTTGAGCTTTCCCTGCATTTGGGGCATGGGCCGAAACTCGTAGTCGTAGGTCAGCTTGGAACCTTCCATCTCACCTTTCGCATAGTAGAGCGCACTTTCGCGCACTTCCGTTGGATCGAGCAAATGATCAAGCCAATCGCTCTGAGGCTTCAGTTGAAGTTTTACCTTAAAAGCATCAGGCCCGTGGAATGGAGAGCAAAGCGATGTGATGGCTCTGTGCAACGTCCGGGTCTTGCCTCGGTCCCAAGCCTCACGTAAACGCCTAATCTCGATGCGAGTTCCGTGCGCCTTGCCTTTGAATACCTCTGGATCTTGTGACGTTATGGTGATCGCGGTATGGGAGAGATCTTCAACGCGTTCAAGCTGCTCCCAATCAAGTTCAACAACCACTTCTCGCCTGTTCGCAACACGTGTAACAACGGTGATGTGTCGGCCCAGCTTGTGAACAGCCAATCGACCAAGCCCCTTGTTGCCGAGCGGAAATCGCCCGAGCTTGGTTCGCTTACGTTCGGCTCGCTGCTGGGCACGAAAATCAGTTGCGATCACAAGCCAGACATCACGCATTGTCTCGGCCGACATGCCGCTGCCATTGTCCTGCACCACAATCTCCGCCTTGGTTGCGTCTTCCAGAGACTCCAGAAACACCTCACACCGTGTCGCGTCCGCGTCATAGGCGTTCTTAACAAGTTCAAAGACAGCTAAGCCTGGATCACGAATCAGTTCATCACCCAACAATCGTAGCAACCTAGCCTTTACACGGAACGGGTGAGCGCTATCTGGCATACACAGGTCTCCTCAAGATTGCGTGAGTTGATTGACGACCGCCTTCATCACTGGCGGACACACCGCGTTGCCGATCATCTTGATGCGGTCGCGACGGGTGCCGGATTCGAGCTTCATCTTGGGCGGCATTCCCATCGCAGCCTGTAACTCCGGCACCTGCAACATGCGCATGACATGACCGTGTTCGGGGTCGGGCTTCACGAGCGCGAAGCGATCCACGGTGGTGATGGTGCGCAGGGGACGATTGAGCCGCTGCCAGCCGCCGCTACCGTCCGATCCATAGTAAACGAGCAGAAAGGGCTTCGATCCTCCCAGCGCAGCGAATCCACGGTCGGCACGTTCCAAAGTCGCCTTCGCGCGATTCGGCTGGTGCAATGGCGTCCATCGGAAGCGCCCGTTGAGATCAACAAGGTCGGCCACCTTCTTCGGTTCGGTTTTGCGCGGCGTCACCTTGGGCGGTGTTTGCTTCAGATCCGCGAGCAGGAACAGGCGGCGACGGGATTGAGCGACACCGAACTGCGCGGCGTTCAGCACCTGCTCCTGCAACTTGTAGCCGAGTTCTTCCAGTGCAGCCTTGAACTCGGCATAGCGAGTCCAGTTGCGCATGTTCACCACGTTTTCGATAACGAGCCACCGCGGACTGAACGCCCTCGCGCAGCGCACGACTTGGAACGCCGTTCCCTTGCTCTCCTCGCACCGCGGCTTGTTGCCCTTGGCCGGGCTGTGGTTGGTGCATTCAGGGGAGGCGAGGATGAGATCAATCGGCCCCAGACGCTGCACCAGGGAGGCCAAGTCGTGATCCTCCAGGCGGCCGGGAATGAATTCCGATTCGGGGAAGTTCGCGTCGTGGGCCTTGCCCGCCAACGGCCAGAGATCAAATCCAGCGACGATTTCGACGCCGGCTTCTCGCGCTCCCCAACTGCTTCCGCCGGCGCCACAGAAAAGATCAAGGGCTCGAATCCGACGGAGAGCAGAACCGCGGTTGCTCACGAGCCCACCCCCTCCAAGAGCTGCGAGGCACTGACTCCCAAAGCCTTGGCAAGACGGACGACATTTTTGACTCCGAGGTTCCGCGTACCCCGCTCGACATCGCTCAGGTAGGTGCGGTCGAGGTCGGCTCGCTCTGCCAACGTTTCCTGAGTAAACCCTTTGGTTTCGCGATGCTTTCTGACTGATACGCCAAACGCCGTGAGGATGGGGTCGGGCTTTGCCATGGGCAAAGCTTGTATCGGCTATGAGTCACATCCCATCGGCTATGAGTGACAATTCCAACGATGCGACTACGGGACAGCGACTCGGCCAAGAGACAGGACATCCGTCATGCCGGACATCCGTCACACCGCGGACGAGCGGAAGTCCATTCCTGGCTGGACAGGTGGCTGGTCGGCCAGAATGTGGATGACGGCCAATCCTGGCGGGCTCAGGTTTTCTGGCATGGCTGGATGCGAGGTCGCTTCATTCCCGGACCGTGATCCGGCGTCGCGGCCCGTCCGGCTCCCCTGAACATCATGAATGCTTCCGAACACGCGGCCCATCGCTGGTTTGACGAGGTCTGGAATGGACGCAGCACGGCGGCCATTCACGAACTGCTGGCTCCGGATGCCGTGGGGCATCTGGAGGGACCGGTTCCGGAGGTGGTCGGGGTGGAGCAGTTCATCCAGGTTCAGCAGGGCCTGCTGAATGCGATGCCGGACGTCCGGATCACCATTCTCAAGTCGCTCGCGAACGAGTCGGATGTCGCGGTGTTCTGGCAGGCGCAGGCCCGCGGCGGCGCGATCCGGTTCCGCGGGACCACCTGGCTCCGGGTGGTCGGGGGCCGGATTGTGGAGGGTTGGGACTGCTGGGATTACGGAGCGCTTTCCGCGAAGCTGGCGGAACGCCCGGCGTGCGCCTGACGATGGGGCCTGGATGCTTCCAGACGTACTGATCCGACCCACTGATCAGACCCGGTGACGCTGCCTTCCAGGGAGGACCGAATCACAGGGGACAGGCTCTCAGTGTACTTCAGCCTCCAGCCTCCAGCATCCACTCCCATGCGGGACGGATGGTAACGCCCTTGGGGGCTTCTGCCTGGGCGTGGCTGAGACCCGTGGAAGATGCGGTGAGGATGAGGCCAGGCAGCTTTTTGTGTTCGTTCATGGCTTCGCTGAGGGCGCGGAACTCGCGGGCACGCGTGGTGGCGTCGCTCATGTCCGCGCAGACCTGGATGAGCATGGGTCGGCCGGTGAGCGGGGTGGCGAGGAAGTCCACCTCCGCACCGCTTGCGGTGCGAACATAGGCCCGCTCGCACCTGCGGCGTTCGAGTTCGACGAGCACGACGGTTTCAAGCGCATGGCCGGTGCCGGGTCTGCCGCTGCGGTCGAAGGCGGTGATGAGGCCGGAGTCCACGGGGAAGGCTTTGCGCGGATTCGACTGCCGCTGGCGCTCGCTGCGGGTGTGCATGGACACGAGACGGATCAGAAAGGCGTCCTCAAGGTGTCCCAACATGGCGTGGAGCGCGTCTTTGGATACGGCCACGCCCTGCGACTTCTGATCATTGAAGAAGCGATGCACGCTGAACATGCCCGCCGCGGTGCCGAGCAGTTGGCGCGTGAGGTGACGCAGCGCCACGACATTGGTGATGCCGTGCCGCTCGATCACGTCCCGCAGGATGACGCTGTCCACATAACCCTGCAGCAGCGGCAGCCGATCCTCCGTGGCAAGCCCCTGCGCCTCTGGAAATCCACCCTGAACCAGGAACCCGCCAAAGAGTTGCTCCACCCGGGATCGCTGCGCCTTGGGCAGGAACAACGGATCGTCGTCGGGCTCCGCGTTCTGATGCCGCAGGAACTCCCGAAAACCGAAGGGATGCACGAGCGTCTCCATGGCACGGCCCCGCAGCGCCGTGGCGACTTCCCGACTGAGCATCTTCGCCGACGAGCCGCTGACGAAGAGATCCACCCTCTCCGTGTCCATCACGCGGCGGACAAAGGTCTCCCAGCCGCGCACGACCTGAATCTCGTCGAGGTAGAACGCGACCCGCCGCTGGTCGCGATGCTGGGGAAAGCGCAGGTAGTACTCCTCCAGCAGCCAGTGAAGCTGGGAGGCGTCCATGCCCGCGAGCCGCTCGTCATCGAAATTGAAGTACACCTGCGTCTCACGCGCCGCCCCTTGGTCCACGCGATCCCGCTGCACCTGATGCAGGAAGCATGTCTTGCCGGCGCGGCGCATCCCGATCACCGCATGAGTCTTCCCGGGCACGGCGGGCAGCCGCACATCCCTCCGCGTCAGGGACGGAAATTCCGAGTGCACGGCGTCGGCGAGTTTTCTGCGGATGACGTCTCTCATGATGGCGGAATGTCCCTGCCACTGTGTCCGATTGCGTCCTTTTTAAAAGGACGGATCAATAAGAATCCAGCCTGGTGAAAAAGACGGATTGGATGGCACTCCGGGAGCCTGCCCGAAAACCCTCCGGGTGGACTGCGTTGGCGCGGCGCATCCGGAAGTTGTTGGCGACCTCTGGCCGGAGTTGTCCGGAAACGTGGACAGCTTGGGCATTGGGAGAACCGGAGGGGCCTCACACCCAGGCCGCGAAGGATACAGAGGAGATTCTTTTCCGGGCAGGGTGATGGCGCTGCGCAGACCTCGACAACAGCCCGGCACCGCCGTACACGCCGGGGCTTTCTTTGGTCTTGGCGGCCAGCCCACGGTTCTGCGGCAAACTTCTGGGACAACGTTGGGGACTCGCAACGCTCGTCCTTCCACGGCGAGGGACTTTCCTCTGCGCCCTCGGTGGCCTTTGTGTGAGCCCCTCCTTTCCGGGAGACCGCACGCCGGGAAGTGCCACCGACAACTTCGAGATGCGCGGGCGTTGGCTCGGTCGTTGCAGCCCGCTGCGGGGATGCGCCGGCCTCGCCGCATGGGTCACCACCAGAACCCCTCGTCGCAGGACCCCGCTGAGGATTCGGACGGACTTTGAGCCGGGAGGGCCTCACACCAGGGACGCATGGGATACGGAGGGGTGGATCTGGCTGTGGGACGAGGACCTTCCGATTTCCAGCGGACTGCGGATCGGCTGCGGAGTCCCTGGTGGGGATCTGCGAAGCTCATCCGGCGCGCCGGGTGCGCGCCGTTCCGGAAATTTCCGAGCGGAATTGCTGGATGAAGGCGTGCGTGCCGTGATTCAACGTCAGGATGTCATTCCGACATTCTCATCAATGGGCGGCTGCGCTGGTGGTCGCGGGACTGACGACATTCGCCGGCACTGAGCCTGATCGGGGCGAATGGTCGTCCGCCTTCATCCTTCCGGTATTCGGCGGCGAGCTGTTTCCGGCCGCACCCACGGTCGTGGCCGCAACGGGCGGCCAGGTTTATGTCGGGGGCAGTTTTACGCGGATCGGTGCGGTGCTGGCGGGTCCGGGAAGTCTCCCCGCCCACGGCATCGCGCGCTGGGATGGACGTGGCTGGCACGCGCTGGGAGGCGGTCTCGAAGGCTTCGTCAATCCGATCCTGGACGGCACGGTCAACGCCCTCGCTGTGGAGGACGGCCAGGTCTATGCCGCCGGCACCTTCACCATGGCGGGAGGAATGCCGGCGAGCCGGATCGCACGCTGGGACGGGGAACGCTGGTGGCCGCTCGGGGACGGACTCAATGGTCCCGTCCATTCCCTCCTCATCCATGAAGGCCGGCTATGCCGGGGGGGGATTCAGCGGTTCGGGCTCGACGGTTCTGAACGGCATTGGACGCTGGGATGGGACTTCCTGGTCCGCGCTCGGGGGCGGGCTCGCAGCGAACTTCAAGGTGCGCGCCCTGGCGGCATTCGATGGGAGGATCGTCGCCGGCGGCAACTTCTTCGTCATTCAGCCCGGAGGCGCCCTGATCCGGTCTGTTGCCCAATGGGACGGCGAGGCCTGGTCCGGGCTGGGCTCCGGGGTCAATCAGGAGGTCAACGCGCTGACGGTCTTTGGCAGCCGGTTGATTGTCGGGGGAACGTTCTCGACCGCGGGAGGGCTCCCCGTGAACCGGATCGCCGCATGGGACGGCACCGGCTGGGCTGCCCTGGGCTCCGGGGTGGAGGGCGGACTGCTTCCGGCGGTGAACAGCCTCCAGGTTCGGAACGGGGTCCTGATCG
>JAFLEG010000129.1 GCA_017302195.1 Verrucomicrobiota bacterium | reverse complement strand
ACGGACAGATGGATGCCGACGATCTGGAGCGCGTGATGACCCGCTTCGTCGCCGGCGAGGCCGACGTGCTCGTGAGCACCACCATCATCGAGAGCGGGCTCGATATCCCGAATGCCAACACCATGATCATTGACCGCGCCGACCGCTTCGGGCTGAGCGAACTGTACCAGTTGCGCGGACGCGTCGGCCGCTACAAGCACCAGGCCTACTGCTATCTCATGCTGCCGCGGCACGCCCAGCTTCTCACCGAGGCGCGCAAGCGCATGAGCGCCATCAAGCAGTACTCGGCACTGGGCTCAGGCTTCAAGATCGCCATGCGCGACCTGGAGATCCGCGGTGCCGGCAACCTGCTGGGCCCCCAGCAGAGTGGCCACATCACGGCCGTCGGATTCGACCTGTACTGCCAGTTGCTCAAGCAGAGCATCGCCTCCCTGAAGGGCGAAGGGGTGGCGCGGCGTGCGGAGGTGCGCATGCGCCTGGACTTCCTCGCCATGAATCCCGGAGAGGAGACCGCCGCCGAACCCGCCCCGGGCCCGAGATCCCGCCGCACGGCGCCTCGCCTGGATGTCGAGGTGCCCCGCGAGGGCGTGGCCACCTACGTGGCGGAGGAATTCTCCCGGGCGCATGGCGTGGAGGAAACGTCGTCCCCCCCCGTGCCCAGGGCGCCGGCCTATCTGCCGCACGACTACCTGCGCGAGCCGGCGCAGCGTCTGGAAATCTACCGGAAGCTGGCCCAGGCCACGCAGTCCGCGGAACTGGAGGCGGTGACCTCGGAACTGCGTGACCGCTTTGGCCCGCCGCCGCCCGCGGTGGAGCTGCTCCTCAGCGTCCACAGCCTGCGCCTGCTGGCCGCCTCCCGCGGCCTCACCTCGGTCGAGGTGACCGACGGCAAGGTCAAGCTCACGCGGAACCGGGATCTCATCACCGTGGGCGGGCAGTTCCCCAGACTGGGCCGCCGCGAGGCCCGGGCGCGGTTGAACGAACTGCGCAAGCTGCTCGAATCCCTGGCGCCGGCCGGACGCGATGCCCCGGCGGGATCCAGGGCGGTTTAGCCGCAAAGAACAACGGCGACCTGGAACGTGGGACCCGATCACCGCCGGGGTCGAACCCGCGCCCACCCGAGGTTCCATTTTGCGTTCCCGGCGATCTTTGTGGTTCCAAATCCCCGGCAGTCAGTAGCGGGGAAACTTCGGATCCACCTCATCCGTCCAGCGGTCCACGCCGCCGGCCAGATTGAAGATGCGGGGGAATCCGAGCTGGTGCAGGAACCCGGCGGCCCGGGCGCTTCGGATGCCATGGTGGCAGTACACCACGATCTCCCGCTCCCGCCAGTCTTCGAGCTCTTCAACCCGTGACGACAGCTCGCCCAGGGGAATCAGCCGCGAGTCCGGCAGGGCGCAGAAGGCGTGCTCGCCGGGTTCGCGCACGTCCAGAAGCGCCGGCGGATTCGGTTCCCGGAGCCGCAGGGCGAGCGCGGCGGGCGTGATGGAGTCCATGGAGAGATCCAGCGTCCTCAGCCGCACAGCCCGGCCAGATACCGCTCCGCCTCAATGGCCGCGGCACAGCCCATCCCAGCCGCCGTCACCGCCTGGCGATACACGGAGTCGGCACAGTCCCCGGCGACGAACACGCCGGGAACGCTGGTCCCCATGCCATGTCCGCGCACGAAATAGCCCGCCTCGTCGAGCGCCAACTGCCCCTGGAAGAGCTGGGTATTCGGCAGATGCCCGATGGCGACAAACACGCCGGCGCAGGGCAGCACCGATTCAGCTCCGGTCAACACCTGCTTCAAGCGCACTCCCGTCACCTTGCCGGCGGCGACATCGTCCACGGCAGTCACCACGGAGTTCCACACCGGCTTGATCCTGGGATTCGCCAGTGTGCGCTCAGCCATGATCTTCGAGGCGCGGAGGGAGTCCCGGCGATGCACCAGGTACACCTCGGAGCTGAAGCGCGTGAGGTAATTGGCCTCCTCGCAGGCCGAATCCCCGCCGCCCACCACCACCAGGGGCTTGTCACGGAAGACCGGCAGCGCCCCGTCGCAGGTCGCGCAGTAGGTCACCCCCTTCTTCTCCAGCTCATGCTCCCCGGGCACCCCGAGATGACGGTGCCCCGCGCCGCTGGCGATGATCAGGGTCTGGGTCTCGACGGTCTCGCCGTCCACCGTGAGCCGGATCGGCTTTGCGGACAGCTCAACCTTCTCGACGGTGCCAAACTTCACCACCGCGCCGAACTTCTCCGCCTGCGACTGCATGCGGGTCATCAGCTCGAAGCCGTCCACGCCCTCCGGGAACCCGGGAAAATTCTCCACAATGCTGGTCGTCGTCAGCAGGCCGCCCGGCATCACCCCGGTCAGAACCAGGGGCTTGAGGTTGGCGCGGGCGGTGTAGATGGCGGCGGTCAATCCGGCGCAGCCGGTGCCGATGATGACGACGTTCTCCATAAAGGACGCGGACGTTAGGACGCGCCCGCCCCAGCGGCAAGCCGCGGCCAAATTTTGGACTGCGGTCGGCTTGCCACCGCTTTGGCGTTGGACATGACGGGCGCCCGGGTGCGGAAATGAACGCCCGATCCGCAACCTGCCCATCGTCCCAAAGCGGCGTCTCCGCTGCGCTCCGCCGCCGCACTCTCCAAGGCCTGCGGCGCGCCTTGGGACTGCGGTCGGCTTGCCACCGCTTTGGCGTTGGATGTGACGGGTGCCCGGGTGGGGGAATGAACGCCAGATCCGCAACCTGCCCGTCGTTCCAAAGCGGCGTCTCCGCTGCGCTCCGCCGCCGCACTCCAAGGCCTGCGGCACGCGTGGGGTCGCCACCACGAGGAACCGACTCGGCGCCTGGAGACCCCATCGAACGTTCAAATCCCGGCTCTCCCGCTGTTCGCTGGCGACGCTTACCACCCATTAAAAACCCTGCCAACGCTTTCCCGTCGCCCGCCGGAACCTTCACTGATACATCCACCGCATGTCGCAACCCACCCTTGGCTTCCTGGGAGCCGGGAAAATGGCCACCGCGCTGGCCAAAGGCTTTCTCAAGGCCGGCCTGGTCACTCCCGGGTCATTGATCGCGAGCGACCCCGTGGCGGCGGCCCGGGAGTCGTTCGCGGCGGCGACCGGGGGACGTGCGGCCTCCTCCAACGATGAGGTCGCTGAAGCTGCCGAACTCCTCTTCCTGGCGGTCAAGCCGGATCAGGTGGTGGCCCTGCTTTCCGGGCTGCGTCCCCGGCTGACGCCCGCACGTCACCTGCTGGTCTCCATCGCCGCCGGCGTGCCGCTGTCGCGGCTGGAATCCGCGGCGCCCGGCATCCGCTGCATCCGCGTCATGCCCAACACCCCCGCCCTGGTCGGCGCCTCGGCCTCCGCGTATGCCTGCGGCGCGGGGGTCACCGCGGCCGACACCGACCGGGTGCAGCAGCTCCTCGGCAGCGTGGGCGTCGCGCTGCCGGTGAAGGAATCCCTGCTGGATGCCGTGACCGGGCTCAGCGGCAGCGGACCCGCCTACGCCTTCCTGATGATCGAGGCGCTGGCTGACGGCGGCGTGGCGGCCGGCCTGCCCCGCGAGGTGGCCCAGCAACTGGCCGCGCAGACCCTGCTGGGCGCCGCAGCCATGGTGCTGCAGACCGGACAGCATCCCGGCGCCCTCAAGGACGCGGTGTGCAGCCCGGGGGGCACCACCATCGAGGGCATGCACGTGCTGGAACAGGGTGGCGTGCGGGCCGCGCTGATCAGCGCGGTGCGGGCGGCCGCCGGCAAGGCCCGTGAACTCGGACGCTCCTGACCCCCTGACGCCCGTGCCCTTCCCTCCCCCGACCCCGCGCCAGGCCCGGACCATCTGGTTCTCGGTCACCACCTTTGCCGTCGCCCTCTCCCTGGCGTTGCTGGCGCTGCTGCTCTTCGGGCTTGGCCGCCTGATAAACCTCCTCTCGCCGGTGCTCTGGCCCCTGGCCGTCGCCACGGTGCTGGCCTATCTGCTCTCGCCGGTGGTCCACTGGCTGGTGGACCGCAAGATTCCGCGGGCGCGGGCGGTCCTCCTGGTCTTCGTGGTGATGACGGTGCTGGTCCTGGGCGCCCTCGGCAGCGTGGTGCCGCGCATCCTCATGGAAGCGCGCGACCTGGCCACACAGGTCCCCAACTACGCCGCGAAGGCGCGGACCCGGATCGAACGCTGGATCGAGCATCCGCCGGCGTCCCTCCTGCGCTTCATTCCCGTGGAGTGGCAGCAACGCTTCGAATCGCTCAAGGACTCCCTGCCCGGAGCCCACACCAATGCCGCGACCAAGCCTTCCGAACCCGCCCGCTCCGAACCGTCGCCGATTCCGGCGGAACCCTCCCCCTCCGTAGCACCGTCGGCCGCGGGCGATACCAATTCCGCGGCGGCATCCCCGGCGGGCGCGCCGGAATCACCGGCATGGATGCGGGCCCTGGATCCCCGCGCCCTCAAGTCGGTGGGCACCTGGGTGGCCACGGTCGCGCCGGACCTGGTCCACTGGGGCCTGGGCAAGCTCGGACGGGTGGCGGCCTGGATCGGGCTCCTGGCCGGACTCTTTCTGGTCCCGGTGTACGCCTTCTTCTTCCTGCTGGAGGAACCGCGCATTGCCAAGTCCTGGACCGACTACCTGCCGGTCGCGGATCCCAACGTGAAATCCGAGGTGGTCTTCGTCCTGCGCAGCATCAACGAGGCGCTGATCGTCTTCTTCCGCGGCCAGGTGCTGGTGGCCCTCTGCGATGGCGTGCTGTACGCCGTGGGCTTTGCCCTGATCGGCCTGCCTTACGCCCTGCTGCTCGGCGCCATGGCCAGCATCGTCACCATCATCCCCTTCCTGGGTGCCGCCCTGACCTGCGGCACCGCCCTCATTGTGGCGCTGGTCCAGGGCGAGGGCTGGCAGTTGCCCCTGCTGGTGGTGGCGGTGTTCTCCGTGGTTCAGACCATTGAGGGATTCGTCCTGCAACCTCGCATCATCGGCGACCGCGTGGGCCTGCACCCCCTCACCGTCATCATCGCCCTCATGGTCGGCACCAGCCTCTTGGGCGGCATTCTCGGCGGCCTGCTGGCCATCCCCCTGACCGCGACCCTCGGGGTGGTCATGGGCCGCTACGTGTGGAAGTCCCCGGGCAAACCGGTGCGGTCCTGAAGCACCCCCCGTGGAGGGGCGAGGTATCCGAGCCCCTGACCCGCCCGTCGCGCCCGTGGGGTCGCCGTGTGCGAGCGGGGACGTGCTGGGCTCCGGCGCTTCCCGCGTTCCCCCTTGTTCGTCCACGAGCGCAGCGGATTTGTATGGGGCCGAGGTGGAACACGGCCCTACCGACGTGTGGTGGGGATCGGGCTTCTGCACGACCCCATTGTCTGTAGCCGTCCGGCGGAGCCGTGAGGCGCTTTGGGGACGGGTTGGGCAGGATGGGTGAGTGCCATCCAATCGCAGGTCATTGCGGCGGGGAGCGGGGCGTCCGCGCCGATCCCAGAGTGAGATCGACAGCATTCTCCGGAGTCATCGCCTCAGCGGGCAGTCGTTGTTGGCCTTCGCCCGGGAACACGGCCTGTGCTACGGGAGCCTTCTGCGGTGGCGCCGCCGTGCTGGTGCCGTGGACGGAGGCCACCCGCAGGTACCGGCGGCGATCCCCATGCCCGCCTTCATTCCGGTTGAGTTGGAGACGGTCACGCCGGGGGTCGAGTTCGTCCTGGAGTGGGCTCCGGGCCGATCCTTGCGGATTCCTTCGGGGTTTGACCCCGGCGAACTGCGTCGGCTGCTCGACGTGTTGGGGGTGCGCCCATGACCGGCCTGCTTCCGACCACCGGGATCTTCATCGCCTCGGCTCCGGTCGATCTGCGCAAGGCGTTCGACGGGCTCGCCATCCTCGTGCGCAACAGCCTGGGGCACGATCCCCTCGATGGATCGCTCTATGTGTTCAGCAACACGCGCAAGGACCGCATCAAGATCCTCTTCTGGGAGCCCGGGGGTTACTGGCTGTGCACCCGCCGATTGGAACAGGGGACTTTCCGCTGGCCCCAGCGGGACGAACCCGTGGCGCGGTACAGCCGGGAGGAACTGACGCTGCTTCTCGGCGGCATTGATCTGGCGCAGACCCGGCAGCGGCAGTGGTACCGGCGGGAAGCGGTTGCCGCCTGATCACTTTTTTCTGGTCTCTGTCCCCGCCCCCTGCTTGGCTCTTCGGCGGTGACGGACAAAGCCCCTCGATTGATCGATGGCACCCCCTGCCCGCCGCGGCAGTTGGAGGAGGTGCGGACGTGGCTGGGGCAGAACCCCGGGTGGAGCCGCTACCGGCTCTCCCGTGAACTGTGCGCCCGCTGGAACTGGACCCGGCCCAATGGGCAGATGGCCGACATGGCCGCCCGGCACTTTCTGCTCAAGCTGCACCAGCGGGGATGGATCGAACTGCCCGCCTGCCGGCGTCGGAGTCCCAACCGGATGCATCACCGGCAGTTGGTGCGGGTGCCGCTGGATCGAAGTCCGGTGCACGGCGGGCTATCGAGCCTGGGGACGCTGGATCTGCACGAGGTCAGTGCCGATCCGGTGCGCCGCGGCGTCTTCGAGACCCTCCTGGCCGAGGAGCACTATCTGGGCTACCGCAGCGCGGTGGGGGAGAACCTGAAGTATCTGCTGTGTCAGCAGGACGGACGCCCCGTGGCGGCGTGGTTGTTCGGGGCCGCGGCGTGGCGGTGTGAGGCGCGGGACCGGTGGATCGGGTGGTCTGAGGCCGACCGGGCCCGGGGCCTGTCGCGGGTGACGAACAACACGCGGTTCCTCATCCCTTCCTGGGTGCAGGTGCCGGGACTGGCGAGTTGGGGGTGGTCCCGGGTGAGTCGGCGACTGGTGGCGGACTGGAAGGCCAAGTACGGCCATGGAATCGAGGTGGTCGAGACCTTCGTGGACCGGAGCCGTTTCGAGGGCACCTGCTATGCCGCGAGCCACTGGACGGAGGTGGGACTGACGCAGGGGCGCAGCCGGGGGGATCGGTACGGGACGATGGAGGTGCCGGTGAAGGCGGTGTACGTGTACCCGTTGCATCGGGGGTTCCGGGAAAGGCTGCGGGCATGAGCACAGGCGGTGTCGAGGGCCTGGAGGAACTCCAGTCTCTGAGGCGTGCCCTGGCCGAAGCGCAGGCAACGGTGCGGACGCTGGAGGCCGAGAACGAGGCGATGGAGCAGCAGTGCCAGGCGATGGAGCGTCAGCAGCAGGCAATGGAGAGCGAACGTGCGGCGATGGAGCAGAGGCTTCAGGAGTTGGAACATCAGTTGAAGCTTCTGAAACGCTGCCTCTTCGGATCCCGTTCGGAGAAAGTCAGCGCGGAGGAACTCCAAGCCCGCATTGCCGAGCACGCCCGGGAGGCCGCCCAGGCCGTCGCCGACTCCAAGCGCCCGGACCAACCGCCCGCCGAGGCTGAGGAGGAAAAACCCGAGCCCAGGCCGAAGGGGGGCGGGAAGAAAACCCAGAAGCAGGCCCGTCCCCATGGACGAAACCCGCTTCCCGACCATCTGCCCCGGATCCGGGTGGAACATCCCATCGATCCCGCCCGGAGCACCTGCCCGCACTGCCCAGATCATCCGCCGTTGGTGCCGATCGGTGAGGACATCCGGGAGAAGCTCCACAAGCTGCCGGTCCAGTACGTGGTCCACCAGCACGTCTACCCCAAGTGCGTCTGCCCGCGGTGCCACGACGGGGTGGTGATGCCGGAGGGGCCTGACCACGGGCTCAAGGCGGACATCACGGTGGTGGCGGATGTGGTGGTCCAGAAGTACGCCGAACACAAACCGCTCTATCGTCAGCAGCAGGCCTTCGAGCGGGTGGGGATCCCGCTGCGACGACAGACCCTCTGCGACTGGACCGGATGGTGTTCGGATGAGGTGGCCCCGGTGGTCCGGGCGGTACGGGAGTACCTCCTCCGTCAGGACTGCGTGCAGTCGGACGAAACCCCGGTGCGGATGCAGTTGCCCGACGGCCAGATGCACACGGCCCGACTGTGGGCCTACGGCCTGCCGTGGGCGGAGGTGGTGTTCGACTTCCGGACGAACAAATCGCACCACGGACCGGAGGAATGGCTCCAGGGAGCCCAAGCCCGCTATTTGCAGGCCGATGGCGGCAGCTCGTACGGACCGGTGCTCCGGCACCTGAATCTGCTGCACATCGCCTGCATGGCGCACCTGCGCAGGAAGATCTTTGAGGCGCGGGAGGATGCGCCGGTGGCCTGTGACCAGTTGTTGGCCCTGATCCAGCAGCTCTATCGGATCGAGCGTCGGGCCAAGGAGGAGAAGCGGGATCGGGATGGACTGCTGCAGCTCCGCCAGCAGGAAGCACGGCCAGTGATGGAGAACTTGGGTGAACTGGTGAGGCTCTTCGCCGAGATGAGGCCGCCCAAGACCCCTTTCGGACGGGCGATGGGTTATGCGACGAGCCAATGGGAGGCCATGATGCGCTATCTGGAGGTCCCGGAGGCCGAGTTGGACAACAACTCCATCGAGCATGCCCTGCGCAGTGTCGTCATGGGACGGCGCAACTGGCTGCATGTGGGACAGGAGGTCGGGGGCGAGCGCGCCGCCAACCTCTTCACCCTGATGGGAAGCTGTCGTCGCCTGGGCGTCGAACCCTACCAATACCTCTGTGACATCGTCCCCCGCCTGGGCCGCCATCCGCAGAAGGATATCTGGGAGCTGACGCCCCGGGGTTGGCGTGACGCCCGCCCCAAGGCCGCCGGGTCAGGCGTCCCAACCGCCTGAGCCCAACGTCGGCTCCCAACCCGAAACCCGGAGGCGGTCGCCACACCCCATCCGTCGCAGCGAGTCAACCCATCCATGCCCGGAGCAGTTCTGGCCACCAACGGCTCCGCCGGACGGTTACGATCGAGCATCCGGTCCCCATTCATGTCGGCCAGATGCACACAGGGGTTCGGCTGTCCATCCGGCCCGGAAAACGTGTTCACGATGGGATAGGTCCCCGGCAGGACGGAGTCCCCCGTCGTCCACCGTCCCGACCGCCCCAGAAAGAAGCTGTTGACCCGCATGGCCCCGAAGCCCGGTTCCAACTGCACAAAGTCGCCCTTCTTGTCGAAATTGACATCCATCTGCCGGGTG
>JAFLEG010000128.1:4033-9105 GCA_017302195.1 Verrucomicrobiota bacterium | reverse complement strand
GTTGCCCGATCAACGGGCTCAGGGTCAGCTTGTAGCCCCGGTGGGCCAGCCGTACGCCGCGTTCATAAAGGGTCTCACCGGTGGCCATGTCGCCGCGCTTATGTCCCGATAGGGTCCAAGGAGCAACTAGGCCCGACCGGTGATGATAGTTCGCCCGTCATCTTCACCCGGCAGGGGCCGCTCTTCGGGGGCGTCGGCCCCCAGGACGCAGCTGTTGAACAGGGTGATCATGGCTTCCTCATGGGCCAGCAGTAGGGCTTCAAGGGCCACCAGGGTCGAGGCATGGCGGGCGGGATATTCCGCAACGGGCTTCAGGGCACGCAATCCGGAAAAGCGCCCCTCCGGGCCTTCTCCCCCGTGTTTGAGCATCAACAGCATGTCATCTCTCGCCTGGCGGACCTCCTCCAGCGAGGCTCCGATGGCGACCTCACCGGTCAGGCTGGCCGCCGCCTGACCCAGGGCGCAGGCCTTCACATCCTGGGCAAAGTCGCTGATCCGGGCATCGCGTCCCAGGCGCACATCGACAATCGCCCTGGATCCGCAAAGCTTGGCCACCTGCTCGCCCGTGCCAAACGGAAACTCCAGCCGACCGCTGTGCGGCAGGTTGGCGGCCAGCGACAGGACGCGCTTGCTGTAAAGGTCGTCGATCACGAACCCAAGATAGGCGCTTGCAGCCCTCCGGTGAAGGGTTGGTCCTACTGCAGCGACGTCCAGGTCCGGGCCGTGCCGCTGGCTGTGGCTGGAACCGACGCCTGGGCGCGGCTGTCGGTGCGGTCCCGCAGCCATTGCAGGTTGGCCTCCGCCAGCTCTGGCGGCAGGTCGCGGCGCAGGATCTGCTCGGCCTCGGCCATTTTGCCTTGCACACCCAGCACCAGGGCCAGCGAGAGGCCCACGCCCAGGCGATGACGCCGGACGAACCGCGCCGCCCGGTATGATGCCGAATGGGATCGGACCGAGACCGGATGGTGCGCGAGCAGGAAGCGGAGGTCGCGGGCCAGATCACCGACCGACGCGTACCGGCGTTCCCGATCCGGAGCGAGGGCGCACCGGGTGATGAGATCCAGGTCCCCGCGGATCCGCCGCAGCATCCGGGCCGGACGGCAGCCCACCCGACGGGCCCGGGCATCCCGGTGCGCCGGGGACATGGCCTTGAGCCGGTCGGAGGGCAACGGTGCGGGCAGATCACCCGGAGACACCGCGGCAGCAGACTCGGATGACGTCTTGGTCCCGGCCTCGGGAACCGCCCCGGTCAGGAGCTCGAAGAGGATCACGCCCAGGCTGTACACGTCCGTCCGGGTATCCAGCAGGCCATTCCGGCGCTGCTCGGGGCTCATGTAGGCCGGGGTTCCGACAAACCCGGCCTGCGGATGGCTTGGGAAACGGGGATCGCTGGCGGACTGGACCGCCTGGGCGATCCCGAAATCAATCACCTTGGGCACCGCCCGGCCGTCCAGATCGGCGACCAGGATGTTCGAGGGCTTCAGGTCGCGATGAATGATGCCCTTCTGGTGGGCATGTTCAACGGCACGGCAGACCTGGAGCAGCAGTTCAATGCGCTGGGAGATGGAAAGCCGGTGGGTATCGCAATACCGGGTCAGGCGCTCGCCACGGACCCACTCCATGACGAAATAGGGATGCCCCGCGGGAGTCGCCCCGGCGTCAATCAGCCGGGCGATGTTGGGATGATCCATCAGGGCGAGCGTTTGACGCTCGATCTCGAACCGGGCGATGACCGCCTGGCGGTTCATGCCGGGTTTCAGCACCTTGAGCGCCACCTGACGGCGGACCGGCATCTCCTGCTCCGCCAGATACACCACACCGCATCCGCCGTCCCCGATCTTGCGCACCAGGCGATACCGCTCAATGGAGGTTCCAGGCGGATGATCCCCGGGTTGGGCACTGTCCGCGCCGTCCGGAAACGGCGGCGGCGGCGTGGGCGCCTCCGGCTGATGGCACTCCAGCAGGGACTCCACCAGGCGGCGCAGCGCCTCGTCAGCGCCGCAGGCGGAATCCAGATAGCGTCCGCAGGCGGTGGTGGACGGGCATTCCAGGGCCTCCAGGAAGATCTCCCGCTCCCGTGAGGACTCCGGAGCCATGATCAGGAAGCCGCATCGTCGTGGAGCCGGTTGCCCAGATGCCGCCGGAGCCAGGCTTTGGCGAAGGTCCATGTCCGCTCCGCGGACCGGCGGGAGGTGCCCAGGGCGACGGTGACCTCGTCCATGCTCAACCCCACGAAGTAACGCAACTGCACCATCCGGGCCGCACCGGCATCCACCCGTTCCAGCGACTGCAACGCCTCCTCGACCTGCAGCAGCGAGTCCGCAGCGGGCTCGGACAGCCACTGCGCGTCATCAAATGCCACCACCTCCGCGCCGCCCCCCCGCTTCAACGCCCGACGACGACGCGCCGCCTCCACCAGAATCCGGCGCATGGCCTCGCTGGTGAACGCATAGAACTCGCGGGAGCCATAGGGCACCTCGGACCCGGAAAGCGAAAAGCGCAGCCAGGCCTCGTGGACGAGGGCGGTCGGCTGGAGGGTGATCCCGGCGGCCTCGCCGGCCATGTGATGAGCTGCCATGCGCCGCAATTCGCGATAGATTTCGGAAAGCAATCCCTCCGGACACCGAAAGGTGCCCGGAAGCGTGGATGGCGACGGTGGGGGGACGCTGTCCATTCAATCAGAACCGGCCTCGACCATACCCTACGGGAGTTCCGGCAGTTTCAAAGGATTGGCGGGAGGGTAGAGGCGGCGGCGGCCGGGACGGTTACGAACGAAATGGACGCCGCGCATGCGTCCTGCGCATGCGCGGCGTCCAGCAACCGGCAACGGCCTGCGGCCCTACTTGGCCGGAGCGGTCCGCTTGGCCACCCAGTCCCGCGACTGGGTTTCGCCGTTGCGGTCGAACTCGGTCTTTCCGGTGATAGTGTCACCGGCGACCTTGCCGCTGTACTTCCGGGTGAAGGAATTGCCGTTGAACTCCCGCACCACCGAGAAGGCGATGGAGTCGCCGTCGAGCTTGGCGTCGGAGATCGCGGTCTCAACGGCGGCGCCGTCGCGGCCGGGCGAGGAGATTTTTCCGGACAACTTGCCGGCATCCACCTTGAGGGTGAGCGTGGATTTGCGTTCCGCGCCACCATCGCGGCCCGGGGTGGACCAGGTCCATTCGCCGGCCACATCGGCGGCGACAACCCGGGTGCCCAGGAGGACGAGCCCCAGGACAACAGCGCAGGGAATTGAGGAGAGGAGTTTCATGAGGGGAACGGATGACGTTGATTGATACCGTACGCTCCACCGGGCTGGACGGAGGATCCGCCATTCTGGGAGCGGCGTCACCTTCCGTTGGAACATGCCTACCGACCAGTACGAAAACAGGATGTTCAAACTCCCGCAGGGCCGGGGTTCCAGAGGCGCCACGGCGGCGCTCCTGCTGCGGCCGGGTCATGCGAGTTGAATCCACCGGCGGCGGACCCCAGGCTTCGAGGCGATGGTGCTCGCCAAAACCTATGTGGCCCGGAGTCCGATCCACGGCAACGGCCTGTTCGCCGCCGAGCGGCTGCCCAAGGGCACCCCGATCTGGCGCTTCCTGCCCGGCTTCGACCAGGTGTTCAGCCCGGAACAGTGGACATCGCTGCCCGAGCCCGCGCGCACCCATGCCCGGTGGTTCTGCTTTGTCCGCAGGGAGGATCTGCACGTGATCCTCAGCGGGGACCACGCCTGCTTCATCAATCACCATCCGCAGCCCAACACTGGTGCGCCGCCCGATTTCCGGATGCCGGTGACGACGGTGGCGCTACGCGACATTGCCGCCGGGGAGGAGATCACCTGTGATTACCGTTCCTACGATGCCGACACCCCGTGGAAACTCGGGTGGGTGCCCCCCGACTCACCGCTGGGCTTTGGACCCCGGGACGGCCGCTGAAGGGCGCCAGGGGCCGGGCGTGACCCCGGCGACAGGCCCTCAAAGGACCAGCGTCACCGCACCGGCGGCGAGCGCAACGGCCCACAGCAGCAGCACCGCCTGCGGACGGCTCCAACCGGCGCGCACGAGACGATGGGAGAAGTGGTTGGTATCCCCGATCCAGAACGGACGGCCCGCCCGGGTGCGGATCCACACCACGCTGGCCAGGTCGGCGAGCGGCACGGCGTGGAGGAACAGCGGATAGAGGACCGCCCATCGGCTGGGAGCCGCCTGACGGGCGGAGTAGAAGTGCGGCAGGATCGAGAGCACGGCGAGGAGGAACCCCGTCAGATGGCTGCCGGAATCGCCCAGGAAGACCGAGGCACGGGGGAAGTTGTATGGGAGAAATCCCAGCAGTGCGCCTGCCACCAGGAGGGAGAGCAGCGCGACCAGGTACTGCCCTTCACTGGCCGCATGCCAGGCGATCCAGCCGGTGCCGATCACCCCAAGCCCGGCACAGAGGCCGTTCATGTTGTCATTGAAATTCATCGCGTTGGTCACCGAGAGGATCCACAGCACGGTGATGCCATAGCTGAACGCCACGCTGGGCACGAAGAGCGTGACCCGGACGCCAGACGCCGCGACCAGCAGCGCAATGGCTGCCTGTCCGGCGAACTTCGCGGCCGGGCGCAGTTCAAGGCGGTCATCCCCGGCGCCCAGTCCCAGCATGGCCAGAGCACCCACCAGGATGGCCGCCAACTCGGTGCGGCGGCGGCCCAGTCCGTAGGCCAGGCGATCCACCGCCAGCGGATCGAGCAGCCGGAGCTGCACCGCCGCCATCCCGCCGAGCACCACCACGGCCATTCCCGTGAAGACGGCCAATCCGCCCGCCAGCGGGATCGGGGTCCCATGGATCTTGCGATGACCGGGATCGTCCACCCAGCCGTGGCGTTCACACCAGGCACGCCACAGCGGCAGCGTCCCGGCGGTCACCAGCAGACCGCCGAGGAAGGCCAGGAGGTAGGCGTTGGCGGGGAAGGTCATTCCAGGGACGGCACGGGGATTCCCGCCGATCGGGCGAGACGTTGGTAGAGCGCGTGCTGGTCGTCCACCAGACGCTCGGTGGTGAATCGTTCGGACACCCAGGCGCGTCCGGTGGAGCCGAGCCGGGCC
>JAFLEG010000128.1:0-4023 GCA_017302195.1 Verrucomicrobiota bacterium | reverse complement strand
TGCGTTGATCAAGCGATGCACGGCGCGCGAGGCCGTGCCGTAACTCGCCCCCGACGCTTGAATCAACGCGGTGATGGTCACCGGATCGCCCGCCAGGGTCGCCAGGCGGTTCACCAATCCCGCGAGGTCCCCCGCCGGCAGCAGAAACCCCGTCTCGTTCTCCCGGCAGACCTCCCCCGCGCCATCACAGTCAAAGGCCACCACCGGCCGGCCGCCGGCCAGCGCCTGCGGCAGGGCGCGGGGCAGCCCCTCGCGTCGGCTGAGATGGACCAGGCAGTCCATCAGGGCCACCTGCCCCGGGATCTCCGCAGGCGGAACCAGGCCGGTAAAGCGGAAGCGTCCGGCCAGGGCCGGCGCGGACGCCATCGCCTCGAAGCGTCCGCGCCAGGGGCCGTCCCCCACCAGCAGGAAGCGGATGTTGGGAATGCGCCGGATGAGGTCCGGCGCGGCAGCGAAGAGGTCGTCGTGTCCCTTGAGTTCGAACAGTCGGGCGATCATGCCCACCACAAAATCACCGGGTTCCAACCCGAGCCTCTCCCCAAGGCCGGGATCACGCCGCGCCATCAGGAAGGGTTCGAGGCGGAATCCGCTGAAGATGCGGGTGTATTGCTCCGGACGCCCGATCCCGGCCGCCAGGTATTGCCGGGTCATGGCGTCGGCCACGGTGACGAAGTGATGCGTGACGCGTCCAGCACGGCGCTCGGCGGCGGTGAACAGCGCATTGGCCACCGGCCCCTGGAAGGGACCGAAACTCGGACCGTGGATGCCATGAATGACGATCGGCACCCCGGCGGCATGCGCGGCGAGGCGACCGAGAATGCCCGCCTTGCCGCTGTGGGTGTGCACGATGTCCGGACGCCGCTCGCGGAACAGCCGCGTCAGTTCTCGGCGGGCGCGCCAGTCCCTCCAGGGATGCACGGCGCGGATGAGTGAAGGCACCCGGGTGAGGCAGCCTTCCCGCTCGACCAGCGGCTCGAGCGATCCCTCGGGTCCGGTGGTGGGACCTGAGACCAGATCCACCTCGAGGCCCGGCCGGCGGCGGAGTCCGAGGACGGAATCCACCGTGTTCTCCTGGGCGCCTCCGACGATCAGCCGCGTGATGACGTGGGTGACCCGGAGGGGACGTCCGGTGGGCATCGGGGCGGATGGACGTTCACCGGCCACCGCGCATGGCCTGCACGCGGGCACTCACCTCGGCGTACTCGGTGGTGTTGGTGGGCGCGTGCTTGAGGTACTTCTCGAACTGGGAGATGGCCTCGTTGGTGCTCTTCCGGCGGAAGGCAATTTCCCCCAGGCCAAACAGCAGCAGCGGTTCGTCAGGCATCTTCTCCGCCAGTGCCATGTATTCCCGGCGCGAGTCGTCCAGGCGGCCCATCTGCAGCAGGCAGATGGCCCGGTTGATCCGTGCCGTCCTGTTGTCGGACTTCTGTCCGAGAAACTGGTCCAGAACCCGCAGCGCCTGGTCGAACTGGCGACGCTCGATGAGGATGGCGGCGAGGCGGATCGAGGCCGCCGGATCGTCGAGACGGAGCTTGCGCCATTGTTCCAGCACCGGGATGGCCTCGCCGTAGCGCTGCTGGGAGATGTAGAGCTGGGACAGCAGGTTCAGCAGCGAGGTGTCGTTGCCAAACTGCCCGCGGACGGCATCGAGCAGCTTCTCCGCGGACTTGGAATCGCCCCGGGCCAGGGCGTGATAGACCTCCAGCCGCATCCGGCCGGCATAATCCTCACGGCTGAGGCCCTTCTCCGGATGCGTCTTCGCCAGGTCATCCAGGGCGGCACGGGCAGCCTCCAACTGCCCGCCCTGGATCAGGGCCTCCACCTGGCCGGAGGCGGCGGCCAGCGAGCCGGGAATCAACTCGCCGGACCGGTGCAGCGCCTCCCAGGCCTGGCGCGGCAGCCGCTCCGGGGACGACAGCAACGCCCGCCCGTAGTTGAGCAGGGCGTGGGGTTCATCCATGGGGCCGTCGTTGTTCAGCGCCGGCACCAGGGGGAGGTTGGCGATCTGCCCGACCAGATTGGTGCCGATCGGCTTGCCGGACGCGGCCAGTGCATTGACCTCGCTGTTGACCCGGGCCAGCACGTTGTCGGGATTGATCCGACGCGCCTGCTGGAAGACCTGGGCCGCCTCCGCCAACCGGCCCTCCCGCTGCAGCGACACCGCCAGGGCATTGGCTGCACGGGACCAGAACGTGCTCAACTCCCGCGCGTCGGGCGCCTGCAGCTCACGCATCCGAGCCACCGGCTCCCACCGGGGCGCCTGGCGGGACCAGACTGCGAGTGCGCCCTGCAGGGCTCCGGGCGGGGACGAAGGTTTCTGAAAGGTCGCCGGGACCGGCGCCAGCGTGAATCCCACGCCGTCGGGGAAACTCTGAACCCGTTCGAAAAAGAAGCCGAAGCTGGGGTTCAGATAGCGGACGACCCCGTTGGTAGCTGCACCGGCGACCACGTCGGACAACAGTCCGGCCACGTTCTCGGAAGCGTCCGCGAAATTCTGCAGCCCGGGAAGCGCCGCCCCGTGCCGTGCGGCCAGCCATTTCCGATAGCGGGCATCCGGCCCGCGGCGGGTATCCACCAGCACGTGAGCGGGCGCCCCGGAACGCTGCGCCAGCTCGATCGTCAGCAAGCGGGTCGCGTTGGGATCGTCCGAAAGCACCAGGGCCGGCGCGGCGGGCAACCCCTCGGCGAGGGCCTGGGCCAGGTCGCGGGTCGCGGGCGAATTCTGGGCACGGACGACGGGAAGGTTGCGGTAGGCCAGCGCGGCCGGGACTCCGACGGAGGCGGCGACCACCAACCCCGCGGCGATGCGCCCCAGGAGCTGAAGCGCCGAATGCGGGCGGTCCCAGTCCTTTTCCGGATCGGTGCCGCCCACCAGCAGGAACCATCCGGCAAAATACCCTGCCGCCAGCGCGGAGCAGAAGCTGAAGGTCAGCATCGCCAGCTCCCCGCTGCCCCGCTCCAGGTACATCAGGCGGCGCGGGCTGAAGGCCAGGTCGAAGGCCAGGAATACCGCCATGAGCAGCCACATCCATTGCAGCAGCACGATGGCCGTGGTTCCCGCGATGCGTTCCAGGCTGCTGCCCTTGGCACCCTGCCACCGGATGGCCACCAGCCCGAGCGGCAGCACCATCACCAGGCCCAGCAGGAGTCCGCGGCCGCGCGGCACGCCCAGCAGATAGGCTTTTTGCAGGGTGAGGTTGGCCTTCAGCGACTGCCAGAACCCGAGGTCCGAGGCGCCCGTGATCCAGGCGCCCAGCGGCAGGACCAGATACAGCGACAGCCCGGCCAGCCCGAAGAGCGTCATGCGGCCGAGGAATCCGGCGTCGAAAAACGACCATCCCCGCAGCCAGATCACCGCCATCAGGAAGAATGGGGCGAAGCCGATCATGGCCCAGTTGTTGGAAACCCCGGCCCCGACGGCAAACGCGGTCATCCACAGCCACCGCTCCCGCAGGTCGAGTCGGTACTCCACCAGCGCCGCCACCGCCGCGGCAAACAGCAGCAGGTCCAGCATCTCGCCGGTCTGCAGGGTGGCATTCTCCCAGAAGGTGCGCTGCAGTCCGAGCAGCCCCGCGGCGAAGACGACGGGCACCCAGGCCAGCCGGACATGCAGCACCGGATTCTCCCCGTGGTCGCGCACCCGCTGCTCGCGCATCCGGTCCTGTGGCAGCAGGGCCACCGACCGGGCCAGCAGCGCGACCGACAGCGCGCCAAAGACCGCCGCCAGGACATTCATGGCCCCGGGAAAGGCGCCGGCGGACAGCAGCCGCAGCGGACGGGTCACCAGCCAGAGCACCGGCTCCGTGAAGGCCAGGTCGGCATCCCACCCGCCCAACTGCGCCACGAGCGCCGCGTTGGTGACCCCCACCCAGGGGTGGAGGGTGGCCAGATACAGGACCAGGAAGGCGGCCCCCAAAATCCACGGCAGGAACCGCGCCACGAAGGGACGGGGCAGCGCTGAAGAATCATCCATAGGGTCGTGTGGAGACGGTGGTCGGGCATCGGGACCGAGGCAAAGCAAAA
>JAFLEG010000127.1 GCA_017302195.1 Verrucomicrobiota bacterium | reverse complement strand
GACGCTTCGGCGCTGGAGTATCGCGGACAGCGGACGAGTTATCGCGAACTTGAGGAACGCGCCAACCGCCTGGCGAGGCATCTCCAGCGGTTGGGCATCGGTCCGGATTGTCCGGTGGTGGTGCTGCTGGAACGGTCTCCGGACCTGGTGGTCGCCCTGCTGGCGGTTCTCAAGGCGGGCGGCGCCTATGTGCCCATGGACCCATCCTGTCCCCCGGAGCGGGTTCGGAGTCTCCTGGAAGATTCCCAGGCGCCGCTCCTGATCACGCACTCGGGGCTCGCCCCGGCTGCGGCGTCCGTCGCCGGTGAAGGCCTTCGTCTCTGGATGGACGACCTCCCGGAGGCAGCGCGGTCCGGCGACCCCCGACCCGTTTCTTGTCCAGCCCGGCCCGAACATCTGGCCTACATCATCTATACCTCAGGATCCACGGGACGCCCCAAGGGTGTGGCGGTGGAGCACCGGCAGGTGTCGGCCTACCTCGACTGGACGATTGTCCGGGTGGGCTCCGGAGGATGCGGTGCCCCGGTCCAGTCCTCGGTGTCCTTCGATCTGGCCATCACCTCGCTGTGGGTGCCGCTGGTGACGGGCCGGACGGTGTTCCTGGTTCCGGAGGAGGGGGCACTGGAGTCCTTTGCGGCCATGGTGCGGGAGAACCGCAACTTTACGCTGCTCAAGGTCACGCCCTCCCACCTGGAGGCCTTGGACCGGATGCTGGGCGATGCGGATGTCTCGCGGGCGGCGCAGTGCCTGGTGGTGGGGGGGGAGGTGTTTTCCGCGGGACTTGCCGTCCGGTGGCGACGGCGCCTGCCCCGGGCCCGCATTTTCAATGAGTATGGCCCCACCGAAACGGCCGTCGCCTGCACCCTGCATGAAGTCTCGGAGGCCGACCTGGGGGGCGCCTCGATTCCCATTGGACGCGAGGTTGCCGGGACGCGGGTGCTGATCATGGACGCGCAGCAGCGTCCGGTTGCGGACGGGAATCCGGGGAGCTGTGGGTGGGGGGAGCGCAGGTGGCGCGGGGCTATTGGAGGGATCCCGAGCGGACTTTGGACCGCTTTGTGTCCGTGCCACTCGAGGCGGGGGCGTCGGGTCGCTTCTACCGGACGGGGGATCGTGTGCGCCGCCGGGTGGATGGCACGCTGGAGTATTTGGGGCGCCTGGATCGGCAGGTGAAGATCCTCGGCCACCGCGTGGAACCGGACGAAATCGAGGCGGTGCTCGCGACGTGTCCCGGCCTGCGCTCCGCGTCTGTGGACACACGGGTGGGAGCCGACGGGACCCTAGAACTGGTGGCCTACCTGACGTCAATGGCGGGAGTCGAAGTGACGGCGTCGTCCGTGCGCCGCCATCTCCAGCGTCAACTCCCCTCCCAGTTCATTCCGGCGAGGTACCTTCTGCTCGATGCCCTGCCCATGACGCCCAACGGCAAGGTGGATCGCCGCGCGCTGGAAGGCATGCCGGGAGCGGTGCTCGCGGGCGATGGCGGAGGGGATCCCCCGCGGACTCCGCTCGAGCTGGGGATCGCCCGGATCTGGACGGAGATGCTGCGCGTGGAGGAGATGGGGATCCACGACAGCTTCTTTGCCCTGGGCGGCAATTCGCTGCTGGCCCTGCGGGTGATTGCCGCCGTCCAGAGGCGTTTTGGTTCCCCCCTTCGCCTCGCGGACTTTCTTCGAGACCCGACGATCGCGGGAATGGCGGCGAGGCTCGGAACCCAAGCGTCCTCACGCGGGATGCAGCCCATGGTTCGGACCCCGAACCCGGGCCCCGTTCCTGCGACCCCGGAACAGGTCAACCTCTGGCTGACCCAGCAACTGGTCCCGGATCCCAGCGCCTACAATGTCGTCCATGCGTCCCGATTGAAGGGGGTTGTGAATGCGGAATTCCTGGAAAGGGCCCTGCAGACCGTGGTGGGGCGTCAGGACATCCTGCGCACGCAGTTTCGCCTCGACGGTGAACAGCTCCGGCAGGAGGTGGTGCCGCTGACGGGTCCCCGGGTGGAGTGGCAGGATCTGCGTGGCGTTCCCGTCGCGGAACGGGAGTCCCGGTTGGCGCAGTGGATGTCCGAGGCGGCCCGGGTCGAGTTCGATCTGGCGAGGGCTCCCCTCTGGCGATTCCGGGTGCTGACCCTGGATGCCGGCGATCAGGTGCTGGTGATCACGCTGCACCACACGTTGGTGGACGAGTGGTCCATGCATCTGCTGCTGACCGAACTGGAGCTGGCCTACCGCGGCGCTGCCGGGGAGGCGGTGGTGTTTCCCGAGCTTCCCATCCGGTTTGCCGACTATGCCCTCTGGAATCAGGCGCGTCTCGCCGAGGCGGACCTCAAGATGCAGGAAGACTTCTGGCGTCGGTGTCTTGAGGGGTATCGGGGCACGATGTCCCTGCCGTCCGACCTGCCGGCACCCGCCGTTCCCACCGGGCGGGGCGCTCGACAGATGGGAACCGTTTCGCGCGATGTCCGGGGCGCGCTGCAGCGACTGGCGCGGGAGGAGGAGGTCAGCGAATTCGTGGTCGCGCTCGCCGGCTGGATGATCTGGCTGGGGTGTCGCACCGGCGAGCGCCAGGTGCTGATCGGCACCCCGGTGGCCCAGCGGGAACGTCCGGAGGTGCAGCATCTCGCCGGGCTGTTTCTGCGGACACTTCCGCTCGCGGCCTCCCTGGATCCTGGACAGAGTTTCCGGTCGTTGGTCCGACGGATCGGCCGCGTGGTGCTGGAGGCCCTGGCCCACGATGCCATTCCCCTGGCGCAGATCCTTGCCCTGATGCCGCGGCTTCGGGCGGCGCCCGGCCTGCCGGCCGGTTTTGCCCTCGTTGACCGGCGGTGGGCGGAATTCCGCCTGCCGGGGACGACGGGCACTGCGGTTCGAATCCATACGGAAACGTCAAAGTTTCCGTTGCTGCTCGTTCTGACCCCGGATTTGGAAGGAGGGTGGACGGTCGTCCTGGAGTATTCCGCGGACCTGTTTTCGCCTGAACGGGCCGGGGTGCTCCTCGGGGAATTTCAGTCCTTTTTGACCGCGGTCTCGGAGGACCCCCACGCGCCGGCCTCCGGGGCTGCTGCGGCCAGGGCGCGGTGACGCCGGGCGGCCCGTGTCCGCGGCTTGGCCCTTCCTCGACTTCACTGACGACAGGGAAGGCTTCCGATCCAATCTCTACGGCTGGCGGAGTCGGAAAAAGGATTCACCGAGATCGGTCGGTAACCGATAGCTCCCATCAATACCCATCGCGGTCACCTCCGTTGATTGCTGAAAATCCACGGTCGCGGATCGTTCCAGAGTCACGCCCAGTCCCGCGGGCCAGGAGAGGGCTGCAGCGCCACCCTCCAGACGATCCAGTCCCAGCCGCAGTGGGACTACCGCATTGAGGGCGAACCACCGCAGCCCTTCCGGGCCCTCTGCCACCCAGATGCGGTTTCCCTGAACGGCGATCCCCAGCGGATTCCAATTCACTCCGTGGTCGAGGACCAATCGCGGTGCGGTGGGGTCCGAAAGATCAAGGATCCGAAGCCCCCGTTCCGATGCCGCATACAACCACTCCCCCGAAATCGCCATGGTCCGGAAGGGGACGTCCACATCGTAGGTCCCCAGCCTCCGGGGGAATGCCGGCTGGGCGACCTCGATGAAATGGAGCAGGGGTCCGTGTTCAGTGAAGGTGGGCCAGTCCCCGAAACCAGGTCCGATGCTGAGTGCGGCCCAGCGGGGTCCACACACCAGCGACACCAGAGGCTGCCGGACGGGGAAATCGTCCGGGAAACTCCATCCCAAATGAGCCAGATCCAGAATGTGCACCTGACCATTCATCGCGACATTCACCAAGGTTCGGTCGTTCCCCGCAGCCATCCAGTGCCGATAGGACCAGAAACTGCCGGAGATCGGGTTGGCCGGATCGGTCAGATCGTACGAGCTCATGCCGGAATTCCCGAACGTCAGATACGCCCAATTCCCGGCGACATGAATTCCATCGGCTCCGCTCACGGTCAGTTCATGGATCGTCCGGCCCGTCTGCAGATCGAGAATCACGAGGCCCAGCAGGTCCCCGACTGCATGGATGAAGTTCTCGTGGATACTCAGATTCACTGCCGGCGCCCTCAGCGGTGCACGCCAGATCTCCCCGGGAATTCCGGCCGGCGAAAACTTGTATGCGGCGATCTCCGAACCCCTCTGGATGGTGATCACAAGATTCCCCGCAACCACCAGCCGATCCGTCGCGATCGGGAGACGCCCACTCTCGGCAAGGTTCACCGGCACGGGACGGCGTACCTCGACCTCGGGTCCGACGACCCGGCCCACCCCATTGGAGGCGACCAACGAGTAAAGACCTCCCGCCCCCACGGCATCGGCTGAAAGCGCCAGCCGTTCCCCCGTGGCCCCCGGAATCGGTGTCCCATTGCGCAACCACTGCAGCGCCAGCGGCTCCGAACCGGAAACCTCAGATTCCAGTGTGACTCCCAACCCTTCCGGTACCACTCGGCGGGGGGAGGGCATCCGGAGGAAGGCGGGCTCCGTGGGCGGAAGGCTGCGCAGAGCCACACCACGCCCTCCATCGGCGATCACCACGTCGGCTCCCATACGTTCGAAGGCCCCTGTCACCGTGGCCTCCGGATTCGGCGATACCACCTGAACGTCCGCCGGATTGGTGGGATCCAGAAGGCTCAGGAGTCCATCCACGGCACCCAAACCGCTTCGTCCATGGGAAATCACCTGTCCGAAATGCCGCCAAGGCAGGGAATTTCCCAGCGACCGCGGCATCCCCAGCTCCCGAAGATCCACCATCTCTAATCCAAACGAATCCGTCGCCACAAACCCGAAATCTCCGGCGATTCCGAGGCCCGTCATGGTCCAGACCCTTCCGAGCGTTGGAGCGCGGTGTTGCCCCACAATTCGAGGCCGGGCTGGATCCTGCAGGTCATAGATGCCGACCCACTGGTTCGCACACGCCACCAGATGTCCGCGCTGGATCGAGACGCTGCAAGCCGACGGCATCTCCAGAACCGGGGTCGCAGTGCAGTGGGGCAGCTCCGTCAACGTCGCCACGCTCAATCCTCCCCCACCCAGGTAGGCATGCTCGCCAGACAACGCCAGGGGCTTCCCGCCGTAGGAATACCAGTGACCGGCCACGTCCCCCAGGATTGAGATGCGCGCGGGATCGCGGACATCCAGGAAGCTGACCTGTCCCAAATTGAGGATTGCGGCCCGGCCCCCGGATACGCTCACCGCATCCATCGATGAATTCGTCTGAAATCGGCCGATTTCCTTGAGGATCGAGTTACCCTCACGTCGAAGCACCACCAGACCACCGGCCCCATCGGCCACATAGATCCGGTCGCCATCCACAGCGAGATCGCGCGCCCAGCCGGTGTCCAGTGTCACCTCACGGTCCACCGTTGGACCCAGGCCTGGATCCAGCCCGACTCCCGGAATCCATCCGTCTTGAGCTGGAAACCAGACGCGATCCAAGGCGATGGCCGCCCGCCCAGGGAGCACCGACCGATTTGGAAGGGACAGTCGCCCCAGACTGATCGCAGCCACCGGATTGGAAACATCCCAGGCAATGACACCTTCTTGAGGATCCCTTGCGACCAGTCTCGAGCCCCAGAGGGTGAACGATTGTACCGAAGCGGGAAGGCGTGCGACCTCCTTTGGAGACTCGGGATTGGAAACATCCACCACCGCGATGCCCCGCGCCCCTGGCAGACTCACAAACACGTGATGCCCTCGAACGGCCAGTTGGCTCAATGCGATCCTGGGGAAGGAAATTCGCCCCATGAGCTGCGGAAAGTCCAATCGCGAGAGGTCCACAATCTCCAGGCCGTCTCCCACCGCCAGGTACAGATTGTTCCCCAAAATCGTCAGATACACCGGAGCGACGGCTCCCTTGAACTGGCCTGCCAACTGAGGCTCCGTCGGGTGGGTCAGGTCCAGAAGGTGGCACCGTGAACCGGAAGCCGCGAGGCGGGGTCCATCCATCGCCAGGCGGAAGACCGCCTCCGGCAAATCGACGACCCGGATCAGGCTCGGTTTGATATCGTCCGAAAAATCAACAACCCCCAGCCCTCGTGAGCCCATCGCGAGATACGCGAGGTCACCGGCAACCATCAGGTCGTAGCACCCGCCTGGGATTTCCAAACCGGCCAGCCGTGTTCCCGTCGCAACCGCGGGGTCCACCACCACGAGGCCGGAGTCTCCGAGGGCGAAGATCAGGTGGGAACCGTGGGAGGCGACGGCCATTGCGGGCCCCCGAGGGTATCCCGGCCACGAGGCGCGGCGGGAGAACGGTGTGGGGTCATCACCCGCCCTC
>JAFLEG010000126.1 GCA_017302195.1 Verrucomicrobiota bacterium | reverse complement strand
AAGTGGTCCCCGCCGCTTGCGGCCGCCGTGGCCACAAGCAAACAAAGGGTGAACAGTCTGAGAGCCATTTTTCCGGGAGACTGGATGACGCCATCGCTCCCCTGCACCGTTCTAGACCGGCTTGTCCCCCAGCTTGCTCGTCTGGTCGGCTGGACGCCTGGCGGCGTTGTCGGCCCAGCCTTTCACGGGCGCGTCGAAGAACATCTTGCGCCGACGGGTCTTGAAGGCGCCGTCGAAGAAATAGCTGTTGGTCCAGTTCTTCTTGCCCGCGTCGGTCTCGTCGAGGAAGGCGCCCTCGGCCTTCTTGCCCTTGGCCTCGATCTCGTTGGCCACGTCGCGGAAGTAAAAGTGCCGGAAGATGCGGTCAAACTCGGTCAGGTAGATGTCAGCCACGCGCTTGTCTCCGCGGATCAGCAGCATGTTCTCGTCGTTCTGCGTGAGCGAGTTGCCCGAGAAATTGGCCGAACCGCTGCACACCAGCGGGTCGTCCGACAGCGGATCAATCAACAGGAACTTGGTGTGCACGAAAAAGATGTGGCCGCTCTTGCGAAAGTGCTCTTCCTCGGCGAACCAGCGGTCGAGCTCAAACTGCTTGATGCGAACCTTCTTGATCTTGCCGCCTTGGAAAACGGTGGTCTCGCCCAGCACGGCACCATAGGAGACCACAAGATCACGGTCGCCGGTGAGCTTTTCGCTGAGCTCCTTCGTGGGGCGCTTCTCCATCAGCACGAAGCGCAGGAAGTCGCGGTCCTGTGCAAGCGGCAGAACGAATTTCGTGTTCACACCGAAGGCGGCGGTGAACATCACGGTCTGCGTCGCGTCGAGCATGCGGTTGGCGTACCACTGCAGCATGGTGGCGCGGTGGCGCGGCGAGAACAGCACGGAGACCGACTTGGTGGGGAGCAACTCCCCCGGGTGCGGTGTCACGCGGGTGGCGGCCGTCTTGGCCGCCAGGGCCTGGGGGTCCTTGGCCACGGCCTCCCAGTACTTGAGGAATTTGGCCGCCACCTCGGCCTGGCGCACGAGATGGCCGACGTTGGACTGGCCGAGGAAGCCCGAAGGCGTGATGTTGGTGGAGCCCGTCCACACGGCCACGGGCGCACCGCCGCTGAGCCGCACCATGAACTTGTTGTGCGGAATCTTGGGCACGGTGCGCGGGTAGAGCACCGTGCGCGAGCCCACCTTGGCCGGCAGCGCCGCCGCCTCGATCGCCTTCCCGTTGGCAGGCGTCGCGTGGTAGCAGATGCGCACGTCCACACCGCGGTCCACCGCGGCCTTCAGCGCATTGAGCACAGGCTTGTAGGTGAACTCGTAAACGCAGGCGCGCAGGCCATCGCCGGGCTGCAGGTCGTTGATGAAGCCCAGGCAGGCCTCCACCAGGCCGCGAGAGAGCCAGCGCGTGACGGGCTGCTGCAGATCTTCCAACTGCTGGGTGCTGGGCTTGATGTTGCCGAACTCCAAGGCGAACTGCTGGCTGGCGATGGCGCCACGGTTGAACCAGATGCCGTGGCCGTCAGGGTCATCCTCGAGCTCCGTCTTGATCGTGATCTGCAGCTCGTCCGCCGCTGCCGACTTCAAGGCCCCGGGCTTGCCGTACATGGGCAGGATACGGAACTCGTAGCTCTTGCCAGGCTCGGCCGTGTAGTCGCTCCAGATGAAACTCTGGATGGGGTGTTCCAGGGTCCTGAAGACCGGCGGCTTGCCATCCACGGGCTTCCTTGGATCGGGCACCAGGGTCTTGAAGACTTTCTGCGAGCGCAGCCACTTGCCCTCGCTGGCGCCCTTGAGCTTGCGGTGGAAGGCGAAGCCTCTCAGGCCCTGTCGTCGCACCTCGGGGCAATTCAACGCCATTAGGATGGTGCGCGTTCCGGCGATGACCTTTAGTTGGAAATCGCCGTTTCGCGAGGCAGCGGATTTTCTCATGGTGTCTCCTGATTGGATCCCCGGCGGGCAAGCCTAAGTCTCCTGTTCCCAGGTCGCACGCGCGCCCACCCTCAAGCTAGTGAATTGAGTTGATAGGAACTTGGATTTACGCCTCGCCGGAACGGGAAGTTTGGGTTTCTCGGTCACAGGCCTCTAAGTGAGTGGAGGTAGGGGCTCCGACGGTGTCAACCGCCGATTTCAGGGCCAAGCACCCCGTCGAAGTAAGTGGGTCAAGTCCACGGTCGGATTTCCGAAGGCCAAGCACTTCCCAAAGTGAGTCGTGGGGCTGCCGACCGGTCCCCAACGGGAGTAGCGCCGCTGCGGACCGGGTTTCGAGCCCCAGCTCGCGGTCCGCAGCGTAGCGCCCGGGACCCCATTGGGGGGGCGGGCGGCAGCCCTACGACGCTCCCCTCGTCCTACGCGTCGGCGGAGGGATCCGAAGGGGTCAGAAAGTGTTGCGAGGGCCGGATCTCGATTTTGTCCTCGGCGATTCCAGGACCCAGCAACATTCACCCGCAACGGCCGGGTCATGGGCCCATGACCGCCGACACTTGGCGATGTGTCACGGTTACAGATCAGCCCCCAGGGCTCCACCTTCCACACGGGTCGGGCCGCCTGGACCCGTTGCCGAACAGGGATGGGTTGCGTTCCGCTGGATGGGAGAGTCAATGGCACCCATGCAGTCCCACGGGCTCCATATCCCGAACACCGCGAGCGGCTCCAGGTGATTTCGAGTGGGTAGCCGGGGTTTTGCCCAAGGTCGAGGGCGGGCAGCGGTCAAGGTATTGCTCGCTTCGCTGCGCTCCACCTTGACCGCCGCCCACCCTCGACCGGACGTCATCTATGGTTCTGCGTTGCAGAACCTTGCTCCGGAGGCGCCTTGTCATGGAAGCTACCCTCCACCCGCCACGCCACCATCCGCACCCAGCGATCCACCGGTTTCCCTTCCGCCAGCCCACCCACTCCAAATCACTCGGAGGCCCGCGAGCCCTCCGGAATGCCGATCATTCCGTGGCTGGGAAGCATGTGAGTTTTCTAAACTGGCACTTTAGAAATCTCAAACCATGCGCTACGTCCAGCGGCAGTTGGAGTCCAAGCTGACGGTGGCGGCGCGGAATTTTCCCGCAGTCGTTCTGACCGGTCCGCGCCGATCGGGGAAGACGTTCCTCCCGCGGCGCCTGTTCCCCAACGCCAGCTACTTCTTGCTGGAAGACCCGGACGTGGTGGACCGGTTCCGCCGGGACCCGCAGGGCTTTCTGGATGGCGTCCGCCTGCCGGCCATCCTCGACGAGATTCAGAACGTGCCCGAGGTGTTCAATTTCGTCCGCGCCCGCATTGATTCTGCCCCGCGCCGCGCCGGGCAGTGGTTTCTCACCGGCTCGCAGGAGGCGGGGCTGATGCGCAACGTCACCGAGTCCATGGCCGGACGCGCCGCCGTGCTGCAGTTGCTGCCCCTGTCGGTCCGCGAGACGCCGAAGGTCAGCCTCCTGCGGGGCGGCTTCCCCGAAGTGCTGGCGCGTCCGGCGGCGGCCGGGTTGTGGTTCAGCTCCTATTTTCAGACCTACCTGGAGCGCGACGTGCGGTCCATCAGCGCGGTGCAGGAGCCCGCCACGTTCCGGCGGTTCCTGGCGCTGGTGGCCAGCCGCCACGGGCAGGTGCTCAACAAGACCGACCTGGCGGCGCCCTTGGGCATGAGCGTGCCGGGGATTGGCCGGTGGCTCGACATCCTCGAAGCCACGGCGCAGATCGTTCTCGTGCCTCCCTATTTTGAGAACCTTGGCAAGCGGCTCATCAAGTCGCCGAAACTCTATGTCGCCGACTCCGGCCTCGCCTGCCACCTCCTGGGGATCGAAACGGAGGCCGAATTGGAGAAGTCTCCCTTCCTCGGCGCCCTGTTCGAGGGATTCATCGCCGGTGAAATCGTGAAAGCCCAGATAAACGCCGGACGACGACGCGAGCTGTACCACTTTCGCGACCAGCAGGGACTGGAGGTGGATTTTGTCGTGCCCGGCAAGGGCGGCGCCGTGCGCTTGGTGGAGGCCAAAGCGGCTCGCACCGTGACGCCGGGCGACGCCCGGCCCATGCAGCAACTGGCGGCGGCGTGGAGCAACCGGCCCGGGGCACGGGGGCGCGTGGAACAGATCGCGGTGCATCGTCCGGCGCGCGGGGGAGTGGCCTCGCGGGCCGTGGCCTCCGGAGTGCAAGCGGTGCCTTGGCCGGAGTTCGTGACGCAACCGCTCGCCTGAGCGGTGGCGTCGGACATCCCTTCAGCACGGTCACGGAGCGGCCAATGCGCGAAAAAGATGGGCACGGGTGAGTTCGGCGCTCGGAATGCCCCGGATCGGGATACCCGATCAGCCAAGCCCGCTGCTGATACCGCTTGGACAGCGCCAGTCCCGCGATGCGCACCGGATTCAGGTGGACGTACCGCCCCAGCTCGTCCAGGGCCCTCTCCTCCAGCAGGAGCACCGACTTAAACCGACCCTGAAACACATGGCCCCGTCGCCGTTGCGCCCAGTTGAATCTTCCCGCGTAGCTGACCTGCAGCCAGCGGATGGCCTCGCTCAGATTCGCCTCCCGGCATGGACCAGCAGGTGGTAGTGGTTGTTCATCAGCACGAAGGCGTGCCATTGGATCCCGCTAATGGAGCGGGTCCACCACTGGCCTTCCTTCACTCGTGGTCCATTGGAACGCCGCCCCGAGGATGGGCTGCACCCATTCGGGCGCACCGGACAGATCCGCAGGTGCGGTGATGCGGCCTTCCTTCATTTCCAGCCACAGCACCGGACGCGGCGCATGGCCCTCAGCCGGGTCGGCTTCCGCCGAGTTGTCGTAAACGCGCAGGTGATGGATGAACGGAAGCAGCCGGATCAGGTTCTCGCGGCTGGTCCTCCAACGCTCGCGGATCTTGGCGGGGGGAATGTCGTGTCCGCCTTGCGCGACCCGCCGGGCCACCCGCGCCAGGTGCATCTCCGGGCTGCCCAGGCCGCAAAACCAGACGTTCAGCCGCTGGCCGAACCGCGCCGCGCGCTCGAGCAGTTCGGCGATGGTGCGTCCGCCGAGGGTTGTCTCGAACCAGTAGTCCCGCCCCTCAGCAATGGCTTGCTCGAGCAACGCCCGCCCGATCTGCCACGCCTGCCCGTTGGCCAGTTCGCCGGACATGTCCGGATGCAGGGAGCGGATCTCACGCGCAACGGCGTCGGGGTTGAAGAAGGATCCGCGTTCCTGACTCGTGAAGGCACCGGCAATGCTGCTCTTGCCCGCACCATTCACGCCGGCCAGCACCACGATCGTGCCTGCCCGGTTCAAGTCTGAGCCTCCCTGGCCTTTTGCGCTGCCCAAACGGCTGCGGATCCCAGTTCATCCGGGGTGGCTTGAAACAACCGGTCCGCCGCCGCCCGCTGCTCCGGCCCCTGCATCCGGTCCAGCATGCCGCGATACGTCTGCATCAGTCCTGCGAAGTAGTCCGGCTCCTGTCGGGTGAGGGATTCGTATTCTTCGATGGACAGCAACACCGCGCGTGGCTTGTCGTGCCGCGTGATGGCCACCGCCCGCCGCGCCACCACCTGCTCGATCACTTCGGCGGTCGAATTCTTCAATTCAGTCGCTGTCACCACCGGCAACTCGCGCACCCTTGCGCTGGCCTGGGATTTGGACGGGTAGGTGGCGTTCATTGCCGCCAAAGTGGCTGTTTTGGCTATTTTGTCAATTTTGGGCACTTTGGAATAGATCTGCGGATACTTGTCCTGTCCCCATGGTTCCTTTTGACACTTTGGAAAGCAGCGCCTGACGGAATGCCGCCTTCCTGAGGTCCTGCGGGAGTTGCATCCAAAACCATCGGATGCCCTGGGCCGCCGCGCCGTAGCCCAGTCCGGGGATTTCCCGGACCACCTCCACCAGTCGCCACCCCAGATGACGTGTCGCCACCGCCATCAGCCCGTTGCGGCCCCAGTCCCCGTGCCGGGTCGTCATCTCCGACCAGCGGCGTCCCAACAGAGCTTCCGTCGCCGACACCAGATCCTTCCAGGCCGGCCGGGACGACCGTGCCAGTCGCCGAACCGGGGTCTGCTCCGTCCGGTTGGAGCGCAGCCCCCTCAAAATCCGTTTCGCCGCCAGCTCTTCCCCTAGCACCAGACCACCGACCAACCGATCCCAGGGACTCTCCAGATGACCCTGTCGAATCGGCGCCTCGGTGTACTCCCGCAGAGAGCGCCGTTGTTCCTTGAGCGTCCGCCCACCACAACCGCCCTGCAACCGGTCCCGGCACAGCCACTGGGCCCCGGGTTCCAGACCGGTGTATATCCTCCAGGAACTCCACGGGTACTCCCGTAGCAACGTCACGCGACGGGACACCAGCTCCCGGCCCGGATCCTGGCACCCGATCACCCGAGCCCGCTCCTGATCCCGTTTGGACAGCCCAAGTCCGGCGATGCGCACGGGATTCAGGTGCACGTACCGCCCCACCTCATCCATTGCCCTCTCCTCCAGCAGGAGCACCGACTTAAACCGCCCCTGAAACACATGGCCCCGTCGCCGATGCGCCCAGTTGAATCGTCCCGCGTAGCTGACCTGCAGCCAGCGGATGGCCTCGCTCAGATTCGCCTCCCGGCACCGGACCAGCAGGTGGTAGTGGTTGTTCATCAGCACGAAGGCATGCACCTCCAGCGAGAAGCGCTCGGGAAGCTCCGACACCAGCCCCAGGAAGCGCCGCCGGTCCGTGTCGTCACGGTACAAGGTCTCCCCGCCATTGCCCCGGCTGACGACGTGATTCCACGAACCGGGGAGATTCACCCGCAATGGCCGAGCCATCGGCCAAGAGTGCCGTCTCACTTCGATATGTCAATGTTCAAGATCTGACCCCATTGCTCCCTTCTCTGGTGAGTCTCATCAGCATCACAAACGCACGGAGCGCAAGCGCCTCGCGTGCTGAATCCGGCGTCCTCGCCGGATTCCTCCTCGTCTGACATTCCCCTTCCCGCGCGCAACAGGAGATGGTCCACGAGGTCCCGGGCGGGACGCCCAGACCCACACGCGGGACGCGTGTGCTCCCCATCCGACAGCCTTGAGACGCCCCGACGCAGGCTCACCCCTTGTACACGATCAGCACGCCAAAGTCGGTCAGCAGCTTCTGGGTGCCCATCTCCACGTAGCTGTAGTTGATCGGCGTGATGCTCACGATGCTGTCCTCGCCGATCTTGGTGAGAAACTCGGTGACCGCGGCATCGAAGTTGTCATGCCCCACCTCCTTGCAGTCAATGTGCCGGATGGTCCGGACCCGCAGCCGCTTCGGACCGTCCTTCGCCGCGTCCAGCGGCGTCAGTGCCTTCTTGATCAGCGCCTCCACCGGACGCTCGCTCACCGGCACGGCAAAGTGCTTCTCCTCCTTGGCCGCCGCCGAGGAATGGGCGGCGATGCCGACCTTCATGTTGGACGCGTCGGCCGGCGGGATGGTGATGGATTTGCCGCAGGCCGGACAGGGGATCTGGTGTCCGGCAGCATCGGCATCGACTTCCAATTGCTGCTGGCAGGCGGGGCACTTGAAGACAATGTCCATGACGCAACGGGGTTCGGGAGGAGAGGTATCGCAAAGCGTCCGGAAAGGAAAGCGCCGTGCGCGGCCGCGGGCACAGAGCAGTGCATCCCCGGGTTGTCGGCGGCGGTGCCGGCTGGGGGTGTCCGAGGGGCGAGCGAACCTCACGCCGAGGGCATGAAGGGTACCAAGGGGCTGGTCTTCAGTTGCGGAGATCACCGGGACCCCGTTGGGATCCACTGAGCCCTGCCCCTGTCTCCTTTGCGCCCTTCGTGCCCTTGGTGTGAGGCCCTCTCCGGGTGGCAGCACCCCGATGCCGCCGACAACCACTGAATGCGCCCGGCAGAGACGGTCCCCGGCATGGTTTTGAGAGTGCGGGTGGCAGGCTGCCGCAGTCCGAGACACCGGTCGTTTCCGCGAACCGCCCCGTCAGCGGACCCACCCGGCGGCAGTCTTTGAGCATCGGTGCAGCACCTCGTCCCCGCGCCGCAGGACCACGCCCCCGCCGCCAAATTCCAGCTCCAGCGCCCCGCCATCCTCGGTGAAGTACGCAGGGATGCCGGTCACCAGGAGACGCTCCCGCAGCTCCGGACGCGCCCGCGCCGTGGCCGGCACCGCGGCGGTGGTGAGCACGATCAACTGCGGACGCACCGCCTCCAGCAACTCCGGCAGCAGGACATCCTGATCACGGGACACCCCGAGGACCACCACGTCGGCCCGGAGCGATCCGGTCCCGCCCAACCGGTCGAGCATCCCGCGCTGGGCTTTGCGGCCCGGATTCGAGAGCAGCAGCACCCGGACCCCATGCCACGCAGCGATCATGGCCACAGACGCCTCGTCCGCAGACCGCACCGGGCCTCCGGCGGGGGGATTCAACACGGTCCAGCCGCACAGCAGGTCACCGGCCGCCAGGTCACGCACCGGAATTCCCAGAGTGTCAGCGGCGGCCAGAGCGTCCCGAAACGCCGGGGAGCGCTGTCGGCGTCCGGAAGCCGCCACCAGGCCTGGACGAAACCGCCGCAGGAAGCCGGCGGCATCGCCCAGGCGGGCGGCATCCGGCTGGGCGAGCACCAGCAGCGGCACCGAATTCCATCCCCGGGCCCTGAGGAACGGGGTGACCAGCCCCGGACCGCTCCGCACTCCCCCAGTGTTCACCACCAGGTCCCGCCGCCGCCCGGGTCCATCCACCACGATGGCATCGCCCCCGGGCAGGCAGGTAATGCGCACCCCGCGCGGATCTGCCCGCCAGAGGCCCACCACGGCCACGGCTGCCGCCGCAACAAGCGCCATGCCCCTTCCCACGGGCCCCGGGAAAACGATCCAGGGCATCCGGACTCCCGCCACGACGAGCAGCAACACTCCGTAGGGGATCCAGACAAGGGGCGGCGGTGCCGCGACATACCACACGCCTCCGGGCATCCCCGCGAAGGCCCGGCTCAGCGCGACCATCAGGTGCATCCAGAGCCAGGCGCTCGCGTTGAACACTGCGGCGAGGTCCGGCCAGAGCGGTGAGATCAGCAGCGAGGCGGCGCAGGCGGCCAAAGCCAGGCTGGACAGCGGAACGATGAGCAGGTTGGCAAGGATGGAGACCGGGCTGAACAGGTGGAAGAGGGACACCGTGAAGGGCAGCGAGCTGAGGAATGCCGCCACGCCGGTCGCCATGCAGAATCCC
>JAFLEG010000125.1 GCA_017302195.1 Verrucomicrobiota bacterium | reverse complement strand
GCCCGCCGCAGCCTATCCGAACAAGCCGCGCCGGGTTGACCCGATTGCAAAGCTACGCTGCCATTGGGAAGTCCAAACAACGTTCGGATAACAGAGAAACTCCGTGGACTACGCCTTCACTGAATACTTCACCAACAAGGTGCTGACCAAACGTCCCTACCTGACACCGGAAATGTGCATCCGGGTTGTCCGGCAGCCGGAACGAAAAGAGATGCAGGATGACGGGGAACGGGTAAGATTCTGGGCGAGGGTTGAGGAATTGGATGGCCGATACCTTCGCGTCGTGACACTCGCAGATGAAATGACCATCCACAACGCATTCCCAGACAGGAGATATAAACCATGAAGATTGAATACTTTCCCGACACCGACAGCCTCTACATCGACCTCGCAGATCGCCCCGGTGCAGACACACGGGAGATCGAGGAAGGCATTGTATTGGACGTTGATGAGCACGGGCGTGCCGTTGGTCTGGATATTGATCAGGCATCCAAACACCTGAGTCTGAGAACATTGAATTTGAATCGCCTTCCATTTGCAGTGGAGCAAACCGCATGAAGAATAAATCCGAACAAGGCGGTGCATCCAACGCTCACCCGCGTCACGCCTTGCGTCTGGGCTGACGCTCCCGGCACGAGTCGCGCCACGGGCGAGCGTGGACGTTCGGCGGCAATCCCATGCTGATACTCATCGCTGAATTCGCAATCGCATTTGCCATCTCGCTGAGAGCCAGGCGCGCGCTCTGGCGCTGGCTAATCGGGCTGGTATTCCCGGTCGTCGTAGCGCTAGCTCTTAGCTTTCCAAGATTCCCATTTCGCGGAGAGTCCGACGCCGTCAGGTTTCTCGGTTTTGTCGTACTTCTGGTGGGAGGTCTCGCCGCCGCGGGATTCGGCAGCGTTTTCGGCTATTTGGTGGCTCGCGGGTCGACACGAAGATGACATGAGCCGTAATCCGCAACCAGCGCCTGAGGCTACAGCCGCATTGGACGTTTCCACGGTTGTGGGAGATCAAGGGCGTTGCGCCTGGCTGGAGCTGTGGCCCGACGGTTGTGCCTCAGCCTGTTTGCGTTATTAGACGGCTCGACGCATTCAAAGCCATGAGTTCGCTTTCCAAAGACGAGTTCGAGACAGCGCGAAAGATTCTTTATCGCTACTACGACACGCTCGTGGAGCAAGTCGCCGAGGATATCATTCGACATAGCGAGGAATTCGATAAAGGCACGTTTGGAAATGCGGACGACGTCATCGAGAGACATCACTGCCGCATCTCCCGGCTTGCAGGCGTCTATGCCAATTTGCGAGACTTCGCCTTGAGCGAGAAGCCAAAAGGCGCGAAGCCGCTTGGCAAGAACGAGTTTCGATGTTTTGGTTGCGACCATGCTATCGGCCGGGAGGAAGGCAAACAATCTTTCTCTCCGGGCGAAGATCAAAAAACAAATTCCTATTAGTCCCATGAGTGTTTGAAGCAAAAAAAACATAATTCGATTTGCCGGCCATGCCGAAGCGTCATTTCCCGCTGTTACCATTCCGTCACGCAATAAAATGAAGCTCCAAGATCGCAAGGAAATACTTCACGTAGCTCAGGCAAATGCGAACGCCGAAGTCCGGTTAATATGCGCCATTGCTTGGAACGTTCAGAATCAGCAGAACATGCTGAAAGTGATGGGGCAGGCTTTTGCTTCCGGTGCAATAGGTTTGCCGGCTCCATTTCTTGTCAAGCAAGCAGACCTTTGCGGAAATCTGGCGGTCCTTCTGTTGCTTCGCGAAAAGTTGATCGTGCTTAAGTCTGAAATCGTATCAATGATAGGTTCAGATATCCAAAGGCCGGTCGTTTCAGATGCAGTAATTCAATCAATAATAGAGAATAATGATTTGTGGAATGGCGCATTGAATTTCCCAACGTCGCAATCAAATTTAATTATCAATGATTGTATCAACACATCCATTATTATCGGGGTTGAAATTGATGATGCAAAACTTGAGTGCATGCATAGCGGCACCTGTCTCGACCAGGTCAGAGACATGGTGAGTGTGGTCAAAGAACCAAACATTCTGAGTCCGCGAGAGTTAATTTTTGATTTAGCTTTTAATTCTCCTTCGAGAGGCGAGCAACGTTTTATTAGCGACGCACCAGAATCCAAAGATCTCACAGTTTCTGAGCTTGAAAAGCTTAGCTTTGAGGAATTAAAACTCGTGATTAATGGGTCTGTATGTCGTGATAAGCGAATCCGTGATTTCATCCTGGCATTTGTCAAGGAACGCTCAAAGGGTGGCCTTGAATTCTTTCCGTGGCTGATGATAGCGCTATGCGTTGGGTTGGTAATTGCATCATTTCTATTTGAAAAGACATCGAGCATTCAGACTCCGAAATTTTTTATCAACAATGTCATTTGGTTTCGAACGATCGGGTTGTTTGGACTTCCTATAATCGTCATTTTCTGGCTGGAACCAGCCATCAATTCCCGTGAGTATCGGAAACTCTTGAAGCTGATTGCTGGCGGGCGAGATGAAATAGCAAAATAATTACATGCACAATATGTTAAAACACCTATCAGGTCAATATTATTTACAATCGCCTTGTTAAGGCCTTATCGATGGCGGTGATTTTGTCCCCTCGGCTCGACGTGCCCCGAATGGTTCGATTGGAAGGGGCAGTGATTCTCGGAGAGTCTCCACGTCAATTGGCGGCTCTGTCGTATGCCTGTCATCGAGCTTGCCACGGTGATTCGCGCCCCGAGGGAGCGTGTGTTTGATCTTGCCCGCAGCATTGACGCACATCGTGACTCGGCGGTCGGCACAGGGGAACTGGCCGTGGCCGGCGTCACGAGGGGGCTGATCGGGATGGGCGATGAAGTGACGTGGGAGGCCCGCCACTTTGGGATCAGACAGAGGCTGACGGTCCGGATCACCGCCTTCGAGCCACCATCGCATTTCCAGGACATCATGATTTCCGGGGTGTTCCGCAGCATGGCTCACGATCATGCCTTCGAGGTGCATCCCGAGGGCACGCTGATGAGAGACCGTTTCGAGTTCAGTTCGCCGCTGGGCATCCTCGGAAGGATCGCGGAGAGACTCTTCCTGACCAGCTACATGCGCCGCTTCCTTCTTCGGCGCAACGCGGTCTTGAAGCAGTTGGCCGAATCAGGAGACTGGGGACGCTATGTTCAGCAGCCTCACCACGGCAGCGGACCAGCCTGACCTCGCGATCGGCGGTTGGGGTATCCCGAGCGCCGGGCGGTGGAGCTGATCGGTCGTGTTCTGCCATGCGCCTGCCCGTCATCCACGGTCTGATTCGTCGCCGGTTGCTCGTGAACTTCCGGGTGAACGCGGCGGTGATGCAGCGGTTCTTGCCGCCGCCGTTTCGACCCAAGCTCCATCAGGGCCATGCCATCGCGGGCATCTGCCTGATCCGCCTGGAGCGGATGCGTCCGGCGTGGCTTCCGGGCTTCCTCGGCGTCTCCAGCGAGAACGCCGCTCACCGGATCGCCGTGCTCTGGGACGAGCCTTCCGGCGAGACACGCGAGGGCGTGTTCATTCCGCGCCGGGATACCGGCTCGCTGCTCAACCATCTGGCAGGCGGACGTCTCTTTCCTGGCGAGCATTCCCTCGCCGATTTCACGGTCACGGACGACGGCACCCGCATTGCCATGTCCATCCAGGCGCGGGACCGCCGCATGTCCGTGCAGCTTCTTGCCCGCGAGACGGACACCTTGCCGGAGTCCTCGTGCTTTGCCTCCGTCGCCGACGCTTCCGCCTTCTTCGAGGGGGGCTGCGTCGGCTACTCGGTGACCCGCGATGCCAGCCGCCTGGACGGACTTCGGTTGCAGACCGACGGATGGCGGGTGCGTCCGCTCGCCGTCGAGCGTGTGGAGTCTTCGTTCTTCGCCGACCCTTCGGCATTTCCCGCGGGCAGCATCGCGTTCGACCATGCGCTCATCATGCGCGACCTCACGCACCAATGGCATGAGGTTGCCGACATGAGGACCGCGTGAACCATTTTTGCTCATGAACACCACACCCCATTGCTCCAAGTGCCAGACCGAGATGGAAGTCGGTTACCTCATGGACCGGGCCCACCACCATACCCGGGCGCCCGCCACCTGGGTGGAGGGCGAACCGGTGAAATCCTATTGGACGGGGACGAACATCAGCGGAAAGGAGCAGCTCGAAGTGAACACCTATCGCTGTCCGAAGTGCGGTTATCTGGAGTCCTACACACGCTAGGCGACTGCGCTTCCCCGCAGAATCGAAGGAGAATCGGGGCAGAGACAGGGCTTGTGTCTGCCAACCTGGCCATCCGCGGGCCGAGTGAAGTGCCATCAGATCCGCTTCCAGATGCTCCGATGCATGACAAATGACCCGCGCCCTCGAGTGAACAGCGTCGCCGGGCTGCCTTCACCGCGCTCGACCGGACCGGGCACTCCTTCCAGAATGCACCTTCTCTTTGGAGGAATCCCTGGCCATGAACGAAACCGAGCGGATGTTGCAACAGATCAACGAGCTTTTTCGGGCGCTTGGGGATCAGCCGATTCAGCTCGCCCTGCAAGGTCCGGTGCCCGAGCTGGACCTGCTTCGAGCGGTCAAGCAGGAGTACCGGGACCGCCTGTTCGCCAAGGTTCCGGCGTACCGCGCAATTCCTTCGGAAGCCGCCATCCCCGACCTCGTCCTCCAGTCCCTTCGATATCATGAAGCGCAGTTGGAGGGCCGTTCCCGGTGATTGGGTCGCATCCATCCCGACGATTCTCTGCGGCGCGTGCGCTCCCCTTTCCCGCGGAATCGTTCCGTCCTTCTGAAGGTGCCGCATGGTGGCAGTAGGCCGATGTGTCACCGCGGGATGGGGATGAGCAGAATTCTCCTGACTGCGGGAAGCCCCTGGATTCCTTCGCAGGCTGGAGCCCGGCCGGTTCTATGTTCAAGCTCCAGCGCATCCTCGCATGACGTTCCCTCTTCGAGTCCTTCTCCCTGCCTCGCTGCTGTGCGCCGCATTCCCGTTGCCGGCGCAGGAGCTGCCTCCGGTGTTGCCGACTCCCCTGAAGCACTCCCGGGCTCTGGCGGAGGCGCAGGCGCGGGGCCGGCAAGGCGCTTCCGGGGAACAGGGGCGGGCGTTTGCCCGCGCGGAGACCGGAAGCGGGGAAGGAGCCCGGCCGCCGTATCTGCGGATGGACTACGGTCCGGTGCTGTTCTGGACCTACGAGGTCGCGCCGGGAAACATCGCCCAGAAGGGCATCGCGGTGCGCCTGGATGCCGGCGCCGGCGGGGTGAGCCGGGGACGCGCATGGATGGTCTATGATCATGACACGATGCGGGTGGCTGCCGCGACCACCGGGGAGTTTGTGGACTGGAAGGGCATTGGTTTCGACGGCAGCCATGGCACCCACACCGGCCTGACCGGCCATCGGCACTTTGTGAATCCCGATGCTCCCGGATGGGCCTCGCCGGAGGGAGCCTGGGGCGACGTCCGCCTGGTCGGACGCGACGGGAAACGCTACGGGCCGCTGCCGCGGGACTGGGTGCGTTACGAGGGGCTGTATCTGCACGGCGACCTCGCGGTGCTTGCGTCCCGCATCGGCGGCACGCGGGTGTTGGAGTCGCCGGGTTGGATCGCCCGCGGCGCCACGTCGGTGTTCACCCGCACGCTGAACCTGGGGGTGTCCGCCACTCCGCAACAACTGCGCGTTGCACCGGACTCGGTGAACGTGGTCCTGGTCGGCAACGGATCGCTGCGCCGCGACGACGGCCACTGGATCGCCCGGCTTCCGGGCGCGTCGCGGACCCGCCTTTACATTTCCCGGGCCGACACCGCCTCGCTGGCAGCCGTGGCGGCCGCCGATTCCACCCCGCTCGATCTGGAGCCGCTGACCCACGGCGGTCCGGCCCGGTGGACCGGGGAAGTCCGCACCACCTCGGTGGCCGGAAGTCCCGACGGGCCCTTCATTGCCGACACGTTTCCCCTCCCGCTGGAGAATCCCTGGCAGAGCTGGATGCGTCCGGGCGGGTTCGATTTCACTCCCGACGGCCAGGCCGCCCTGCTGGCCACCTGGAACGGTGACGTGTGGCGCGTGGACGGCCTCCGGGCGGCGGCCCCTGCGACGCTGCGCTGGCGTCGCATTGCCAGCGGACTGTTCCAGCCGCTGGGGGTGAAGTTTCGCGGCGACGAGGTGTTCCTCACCTGCCGCGACCAGCTCGTACGCCTTCGGGATCTCAATGGCGATGGCGAGACCGACTTCCTGGAGTGCTTCAATAGCGACCATCAGGTCACCGAGCATTTCCACGAATTTGCGATGGGCCTGCAGACGGATGCCGGGGGCAACTTCTACTATGCGAAGTCCGCCCGCCACGCCCTGCCGGCGCTCGTGCCGCACCATGGAACGCTCCTGCGCGTGAGCGCCGACGGAGGGCGGACCGATATTGTCGCGAACGGCTTCCGGGCCGCGAACGGTGTCTGTCTGAACGACGACGGCACCTTCCTGGTCACCGATCAGGAAGGTCACTGGACACCGAAGAACCGCATCAACCGGGTTCGGGCCGGCGGCTTCTACGGCAATCTGTTCGGCTACACCGAGGTCACCGACACCTCGGATGCGGCCATGGAGCCGCCGATGGTCTGGATCACCAATGCCAAGGACCGCAGCCCGGGAGAACTGGTCTGGGTCCCTGAGAAGGCCTGGGGCCCGCTGGGAGGGTCGCTGCTCAATCTCAGCTACGGCACCGGACGCATCTTCGTCGTGCCGCATGAAGAGGTCGGCGGCCGGTGGCAGGGCGCGGTCTGCGAGCTGCCGCTGCCTGCGTTTGCGACGGGCGTCATGCGGGGCCGATTCGCCACCGATGGGTCGCTGTATCTGTGCGGACTGTTCAGTTGGGCGGGCAATGCCACGGCACCGGGTGGATTCCACCGCCTCCGTCCCGGCCCCCGTCCCGCCCATCTGCCGCGGACCGTCCACGCGGCGCAGGGCTCGCTGTCGGTGGCGTTCAGCGATCCGCTGGATCCTGCCAGCGTGGGGCCCGATGCCTGTGCGATGAAGGTCTGGTCGCTGAAGCGCAGCGCCGGCTACGGATCGCAGCACCAGGGCGAACGCCCTCTGACCATCACCCACGCGCACCTCGGCGCCGACGCCCGCACCGTGACCCTGAGCATCCCGGCCCTCGCCCCCGCACAGTGCTATGAGCTCAAATTGTCCCTCCGGGCCCCTGATGGCTCGCCGGTCGTCCGCTCCCTCCATGGGACGATCCACGAACTGGCCGATCGTTAGGAGCCAAGCCACACGACCCCGGGCAATGCCGTCGCGAAGCCGCCTTCCCCCAAGGAATCAGGACAGCGGGAAAGCGCCGGTGCGGGGCGGTGTCCGTGAGGATTCCTGCACCAGGTTGACGAGTCCCCGGTGGGTCGTCACCCAGAAGGCCCCGCCCGCGAGGGTGATCCCCGTGGCGGCGACCGCCAGGCAGCCGGGACCCAAGCGCAGGACCGCAAACGTCCCCGCGATGCCCCCGGCGAAAAACGCGAGCAGGAGGAGCGAGAGGAAGCGAAATCGCCACCACTCGATCCGGCCATGACGCAGCCAGTGTCCGAAGATCATGCCGAGATCGGTCATGGTGCCGGTGACGTGGGTCGTCCGGATCATGAGCCCGCAGTAGCTGCTGGTCGTCGCGTTCTGGAGTCCGCAGGCCATGGCCACCACCGAGAAGCCGAGGCGCTGCTTGGTGAACAGAAGCGCTGTCGCCAGCGCGAGCAGCCCCCCCTCGACCATCATGACCACGCCGTAACTCCGGCTCGGGAGCAGCCGGAGCGCCCCGACAATCACCCCGGCCAGCATCGCCCCGGCCAGAAAGCCCAGGACGATGCTCAACGACACCCAGGCATCATGACCGCGATCACGCACCAGGTGGAGGCCTAGGTGCGAGATGGCCCCCGTCATGTGGCTCACCGGGGTTTCGAAGAAGCTCAACAGCACCGAATTGACGTACCCGGCCGTGGCCGTCATCGCGGCCGCCCCGATCCAGAGAAAGCGAATGCGCCTGTGGGCGAGCGAGGGATCGAGCCGCTGACCGTTCGAGAATGGCATCGTGAGTGGGGCGTTCTGAGCACGCCGGTGACCGGGAACCGGTCGGACCACCCCGGAGTTGCGATGCGGGGGAAGTCCACCCAAGGCCTGCCAGCCACCCGGTTGACCCTACCGTCGGGCCATCGGGTCAGCGAGTTCCAAAGTGGCGCAGCGCCTTCCGCGGGGAGGACGCGACGGGATGCCCGGCCCTGCAGCCCGCCCCGTTCGCCGCCGATGCGTGGTGCTGCGGACCGGAAGACGACGTGTGCCGGCACTCGGCAGGGTTGTCCTTCACGGGCCGACGGGCCATGGTCGGGCGTCCAACGGACACTCCTATGACACGAGCGCAGGTGCTGGATCTCTACTTCATGGATGCCCGGTGCAAGCTGATTGATCTCGCGGCCTTCCTGGATCGCGTGGATCGCGCCACGGGCGGGGCGGATTTCCGGTTCGCGGCCTTTCAGGAGGCCCTGCGGCACCTCTCTGACGGACAGCCGGGCCGGGCGGAGGCGGTCCTGCGGTCGCTCAGTGATCCGACGTCGGACCCGGTGGCCCAGGCCCACGGCAAGGGGGCGGTGGGCGCCTGGCCTGGAGCCGCCGCCTGAAATCAGATCACCCCCATCCCTGCCGCATCCATGCGCTACATCGAACCCCACGGTCACATGGTCAGCCGGACCACGGACGACTACCTCGACATGGTCACCGCCGGATGCGCCGCGGTCTGCGAGCCGGCCTTCTGGGCGGGCTTTGACCGCGGCTCCGTGGATGGCTTCCGCGACTACTTCCGTCAGTTGACCGAGTACGAGCCGGCCCGCGCCGCGAAGTACGGGCTGCCGCACTTCTGCTGGCTCTGCATCAACCCGAAGGAGTCAGAGGATGTCGGACTCGCCCGGGCGGTGCTGGGGATCATTCCGGAGTTCCTGCAACGGCCCGGCGTGCTCGGCATCGGGGAGATCGGGCTCAACAAGAATTCCCGCAACGAGCTGCAGGTGCTCGAAATGCATGTGGACCTCGCGGCGCGCCACGACCAGCTCATCCTGGTGCACACGCCGCACCTGGAGGACAAGCTCAAGGGAACCCGCCTGATCCTGGACGTGCTGCGCGCCGACCCGCGGATCCGCCCGGAGCGCGTGCTCATTGACCATGT
>JAFLEG010000124.1 GCA_017302195.1 Verrucomicrobiota bacterium | reverse complement strand
ACCGGTGGCGACTACCTGCTGCCGGTGTACCATGAACTGGGGGACGATCCGGAACTCACCAGTCCGGAATGCACCTCGTTCTTCCTGCGGTTCAATCCACAGACCCGGGTCTGGACGGAGTCCAACCGGGTGCGGTCCCGCCTCGGAAACATCCAGCCCGCGCCGGCGGTCATTGAGGGAGATCACCTGGTCGCCTTCTGCCGCCGGGGCGGCGACTACTCCGGGCGTCCGGATGGCTGGCTGGTGCGGACCGAATCCCGGGACGGCGGACGCACTTGGACCCCGGGCGAGGATTCCGAGTTCCCCAATCCCAACGCCGCGGTGGACTTCCTCCGCCTGAAGAGCGGCCACCACCTGCTGGTGTACAACCGGAGCTTCTCGGATCGAACCCCCCTGTCGGCGGCGCTGTCGGCGGACGGGGCGAAGACCTTTCCCTGGCGCCGCGACCTGCTGTCGGATCCGCGGGGCGACTACGGGTATCCCACCGCCCTGCAGACACGGGACGGCCGGATCCACGTGGTGTTCACCTCGGATGAGCGCACCGTGGTGCAACAACTGATTTTCGATGAGGCCGCCGTCCGACGGGAGGCGCTGCCGCAGGGCGGCCGCTGAAGACCGCGCGCGGCGGCTTGTCCTGCCGAAGCGGGGCAAAGGCAGGAGCGCAGCGGAGACGCCGCTTTGGAATGACGGGATGGGGACACCCGGGCGTTCATTGCCCTCCGCGCGCTGGTCGTGGCCAACGCCAGAGCGGTGGCGAGCCACCGCAGTCCAAACCCGCTCCGGGCGATGAGGGTCCCGCCGCTTTGTGCATTGAGCTTTTCGGGGACCGCCGCATCCTCCCGCGCCATGCAGTTCACCAAAGCCGTGATTACCGTGGCCGGAAAGAACCAGCGGACGCTGCCGCTGCAGTCCCTCGTGGATCGGGACGGCGTGACCAAGACGGCGCTGGCGATCATCATCGGAGAGGCCCTGTCGGCGGGAATCGAGGAGATCGGGCTGGTGGTGGCTCCCGGGGATCAGGAGACGTTCCGGGTGGCCGCCGGGGCCCATGCCGGCCGGCTGCGGTTCATCGAGCAGCCGGCACCGCTGGGTTACGGACATGCCGTCTGGTGCGCGCGGGACTTTGTCGCCGGCGCCCCGTTTCTGCTGCTGGTGGGCGACCACCTGTACGTGAGCACCGCGGAGTCCGGGTGCGCCCGGCAGTTGCTCGAGGTGGCGCGGACCGCCGACACCGCGGTGTCCGCGGTCCAGGCCACCCATGAGAGCAAGCTGCCGTTCTATGGCGCCGTGGGCGGGCGGCGGGTCCCCACACATCCGGGCTGCTACGAGGTGAGCGATGTCCTGGAGAAGCCCACGCCCACCGAGGCGGAGCAGCGCCTCGTGGTCCCCGGACTCCGCGCCGGGCACTACCTGTGCTTCTTCGGCATGCACGCGCTGACCCCCGGGGTGATGGAGGTGCTGGGCGAGCAGGTGGAGGTGCGGGGGCGCGAGGGGGGCATCCATCTGTCCACCGCGCTGAACCTCCTGGCGCGGCGCGAGCGGTATCTGGCATTCGAGGCGCAGGGGCGACGCTACGACATCGGCGCGCGGTACGGTCTGCTCACGGCGCAACTGGCCCTCGCTCTGGAGGGCGCCGACCGCGAGGAAGTGCTGTCGGGTCTGCTCGAACTCCTGGCACAGCGGGCGCGTTGACGCAGCCCGCCGGGTTTTGGAGGCAGGAAGCCGCGTGCGCCCGGTGCCACAGACGCGATTCCACGACATTCCAGGCTGCCCCCGCGATGAACACCGAACCGCTGCTCCGCCATCTCCATCGCCAGCTTCCCGCAGCCCTCGAGATGCTGCGGGAAATGGTGGGCATCAACAGTTGGACGGAGAACCGGGACGGGGTCAACCGGGTGGGCCGGTTCACCGCCTCGGTCTTTGCACCGCTGGGGCTGGATGCGGAATTCGTCCGCTCGCAGCACCCGGCCTGGGGCGATCATCTGGTCATGAGCCGGAATGGAACCTCAGGCCGCACGGTCGGTCTGGTGTCCCATCTGGACACGGTGTTTCCTCCGGAAGAGGAGGAGCGAAACGGATTCCGCTGGTCGGTCGAGGGCTCGCGGGCCTTTGGTCCGGGCACCCACGACATCAAGGGCGGGACGGTCATGATGTGGCTGGTGCTCGACGCCCTGAAGGCATTGGCGCCGGAGCTCTGGGAGTCCCTCGGATGGCGGCTGCTCTGGAATTCCTCGGAGGAACTGCTGTCCACGGATTTTGGCCCCCTCTGCCGCTCGCACCTGGATCCGGCAAACGCCATTGCCCTGGTTTTTGAGGCGGAGGGACGCGGCCCGGGAGTCCGGCGCCTGGTGGTGGCACGCAAGGGGCGTGGCACCTGGCGGATCTGCGTCACCGGACGGGGAGCGCATGCCGGGGTGCATCACGCCCGTGGGGCCAATGCCATCACCCAACTGGCCCGGACGCTGGAGCAGGTGGATGCGCTGACAGACTCCGGACGCGAATTGACGGTGAACATTGGCGTGGTGCGCGGCGGTGGCGGACTGAATCGCGTGCCCCATCTCGCCGAGGCGGAGGGCGAATGGCGTGCATTCGATCCCGCAGTCTTTGCCGACTGCCGTGCCCGGCTGCTGCGGTTGGCCGGCCCCGGGACGGTCTGCAGCCCGATGGCTTTCCGGCCCAGGTGACGGTTGAAACGGGGGCCGAGACGCGCTCCTGGCCGAGGAACCCGGCGACCGACGGGTTGATCACCCACTTCCAGGAAGCCGCAACCCTGCTCGGCGAGCGGGTGGAACCGGAGTCTCGCGGCGGGCTGAGCGATGGGAATGCGCTTTGGGACCATGTTCCCACCCTGGACGGTCTCGGCCCTTCGGGTGACAACGACCACTGTTCCGAACGCAGTCCGGACGGTTCCAAGCTCCCGGAGTTCGTGGATCTGGATTCCTTCGTCCCCAAGGCCGCGATCAATGCCCTGGCAATCGCCCGCTGGCTCCGCCTCGGGCAATCCCGCTGACCGGACACGGTCCGTCGTGGCTCGGGGACGGCGCATCGGACATCCACACCACGCCATCCCAACCAGCCCCGTCTCAATCACGGGGGCCCAAAAAGAAAGCGCCCGCCCCAACTTGCGCCGAGGCGGACGCTCCAACCCAGAACCAACCTTCCGCACCACTCAGTGCGACGTTTGGTGAAAGGAGTGTTGCAAAAGGAGTGCCAGCGCTGCCGCCTTCAGAAAGTTCGACAGTCCAACCCAAAAACACCTCAGGACCTTGGCACCTGATCCGGCAGAAAAACTAAACCAAGGTTTTGAAATTCAACAACTTGCAATCCGACCAGTTCCCACGGATTTGGAAGCGTCCGATGACAAGGCGGCTCGGAGACACAGAACTGCCCCCTGAATTCCAGTTGAGGTTCGGGGCATATTCCCGGGGGCGGGCACGGGAATTGGGGAAAATTACCCGAACCGCTCCATCCCGGTACCCCGCCCGGATTGCAGGCAGGGTGAGCCGACGGCGGGGTCAGTTGGCGCTGCTGATGGCGTTGGTCCGCCACCGTTCTGTCACAGCCCAAAGATTGATTGGTGAGAGGGAACGGCCATGGCGCAGAAAGCGCACGCTGCCGTCGGCAAAGGCGAAGTTGGATCCGCCTCCCTTGCCTCCCTGGGCGCTCCGTGCCGAGGTGCCATGCACGCTGTGGTTCAGCACCTCCACATCATTGCCCAGCCGGCCTTCGAGGAAATCCATGTAGAAGTGGCCGACGGCGTACAGCTTTTCGCCAAAGACGATCGTCTCCGAGGGCTCGCGGATGGCGGTGTCCCGGATGGTTTTCCCGACGATGGTATTGAGATTGAAGGCCTCACCCATCTCCTGCGCGAAATAGTCGTTCCATCCGTTGATGATGTAGGAGCGCGGCGCGGAGTCGGCGATCAGGTTGGTGTCGTTGATGCCGCTGGCGGGACGATTGCCCCACTGCCCGGAGGATCCATCCCGGCCAAGGTCGCTCGGGCAGGCGAGGATTTTCACGGTCTTGAAATAGGGCAGGAGCCGTTCCGGCCAGCGGGCGGCGCTGCTGCGCTCCGGGAACTCGCCGCCGTTGTCCCCGGCGTACAGGGTCGAGGCCAGCCCGAGCTGCCGGACCTGATTCACGCAGGCAATGCGCTGCGCCGCGCCCTTGGCCTTCCCGAGGGAGGGCAGGAGCATGCCCGCAAGGATGGCGATGATCGCGATGACCACCAGCAGTTCGATCAGGGTAAAGGCATGCCGGGGGAAGCAGCGCTGGGGGAAGGGGGCTTGCATGATGTGTGTCTTTCTCGACGGATCCGTTCCGAGATTTCCAGTCCTGCGGCCCACTTCCGTCGAATCCTGCCGGGCCGCCGCCCGTCGCAACCCGGGATTCCTATGGAGAAAAAACCCTGGACGTTGATCGCGGCGGCACTGGTTCTGGGAACGGTGTACGTCTTCTGGTTTACGGACTTGGGGAGGGCGCGCCACATTCAAATCAATGTCTCCTCCCGACCGTTTGCCCCCAATGCGGCTCCGGAGGATCCATTGCCGATCATCTTCGGACTGGACCAGGACTGGAAGCTGACCGATGTGCGGGTCTCGCCTCTGGCCGAGGTGTCCAACGCGCATCCGAAGCTGTCGTGGCAGTTGGAATCCAAGGCCGGATCCGCGCCCACCCGGGGCTTTGCCTACGGGGATGACATCCCCGGCATGCAGCGGCGCGGTGCCGGAAGCGCTGCCGTGGCCCCGCTGGTCCCGGGCGTGCCCTATCGCCTCGACCTGGCGGCCGGCCGCGCGCGAGGTTCTGTGAGCTTCACTCCGCAGGCGGCCGGAGAGCCGCGCTGAGAACCGCGCGGCGGCCGCGCCCCTCAATAATTGTGGCGATTGTCGGACCCGCGCCGGGCGGGGGAACGTGGACGCGTGGAGTCGGACTGCGGACCGCAATCACGCGGGCCCGCGTTTCCCCGGCCCCCGATCAACTGCCATGAATCGTTCGTTTGCTGTCCTCACGTCGCTTGCCGCCGTGATGCTGTTGTCCCTGTCCCCCACCCTCACCCGCGCGGAAGACGGCGCGGCGACGTCGTCCTCGTCCGAGTCCTCCCGCAAGGAGGCTCCCAAGGGCGGCTTCCCGTTCCGGGGCCAGGTCGGCTCCGTGGACGCCTCGGCCCGCACGGTCACGCTGGCGGGGAAGAAGCGGGATCGCGTCCTGCATGTCACCGACCAGACCCGGATCGAGCGCGACGGCAAGTCCGCCTCGCTTGCGGACATCCGTCCGGGCGACCAGGCCCGGGGCTCCCTCATGAAGGATGCCGAGGGACGCGAGGTGCTCCTCAAGGCAACCTTTGGCGAGCGCGCGGCCGAAGGTGCCGGAAAGACGCCGGCGGCCTCCCCGGGAGAGGCGCCGCAGCAGGCCGGTCTGTGATCCGGCCGTCGCCGATGTGTTGTCGCGCGACGGGCGAGCAGTCGCCCGTCGCGCCCCCGTGAACACACGGCAGGTCTGGAAAGACTCCCATGGAATTCCGCTTTCCTCACGGACCCCGAAGTCCATTCTCGCAGGCAGTCGCCTCCGAAAACCTCAGCCACAACACGCCATGGGATTGATGGATTACCTCAAGACGCAGCTCCTCGAAATCATCCAGTGGGAGGATGACTCCCGGGACACCCTGAGCTGGCGGTTCCCCGATCAGGACAAGGAGATCAAGCGCGGCGCCCAGCTCATCGTGCGGGAGTCCCAGGTCGCGCAATTCGTGTATCTCGGCCAGTTCGGCGATTCCTTCGGCCCGGGCAAACACACCCTGGTCACGGACAACATCCCGATCCTGTCCACGCTCAAGGGCTGGAAGTACGGCTTCGAATCGCCCTTCAAGGCCGACATCTACTACGTCAACACCCGGCTGTTCACCGGCAACAAATGGGGCACCCAGAACCCGGTGATGATGCGGGATCCGGACTTCGGCATCGTCCGGATGCGGGCCTACGGCACCTACGATTTCCGCATCGCGGACGTGAAGACCTTCCTCAGGGAGGTCGCGGGAACGGATCACCACTTCCGCCTCGACGAATTCGCGGAGGCCATGCGGTCCCGCTTCGTCAGCGTGTTTTCCGACGCACTGGCGTCCTCCAAGGTCCCTGCGCTCGACGTGGCCACCCGCTACTCGGAGCTGGGGGAGGCCCTGCTGCCGCTGCTGAATCCGGTGCTGAAGGAGAAGTACGGCATCGAACTGGGCTCCTTCATCGTGGAGAACGTGAGCGTTCCCGAGGAGGTCGAGAAGGCCATCGACAAGCGGTCCAGCATGGCGGCGGTGGGCAACCTCAATGACTATGTGAAGTTCCAGATGGCGGAGTCCCTCGGCAAGGGAGACGGCGCCGGAGGGGTGGCCGGAAGCGCGGCCCAACTGGGCGCCGGACTGGCCCTGGGGCAGCAATTGGCCGCGGCAATGGCCCAACCGCAGGGGAGCGCCGCAGCGGCAGCGGCACCCGCGCCCGCCGCCGGAGCCATTCCCGACCTGATGGGCCCGGCGGACGCGGCCAAGGCGCTCGGAGTCGCCGAGTCCGACGTCCTCACCGCCCTGGGAGACGGCTCACTCAAGGGCAAGAAGATCGGCACCCAGTGGCGCATCACCCGGTCGGCCTTGGACGATTTCCTCAAAAGCTGACCCAACTCCCCAGGGGACGCGCCGCAGCATCCAGGTACCGCCATGGGACGGGAGAATTGGTACCGGCGGGAAACCTGGACGCCGGAGGACCAGTTGGATTTCTTCCGACGCCTGGATCGGACGCGGTCCGAGTCATCCAAGGCGGGGCGCTGCCGGGTTCAGGCCCTGTCCCTCGAAAAGACGGGGGATCCCGAGCGGATCCTCGCCGCCGTCGGTCTGCTCCGGCTGGTGCTGAAGAACTGGCCGGACCAGCAGTTCGAAATGGCGGGAGTCCACTGGGGCCTGGCAGGTTGCTTCGAGAAGTTGGGCCGGATCCACGAGTCCCTGGGAAGCCTTCGGGATTCACTGGCCGCACAGCGTGCGTTCCCAAACGTCAGGAACCCGGCCTTTCTCGATTTTGGCTGGCTGGCCATCCGCAGCAACCGTCCGGAACTCTTCGAGGAATCCATTGCCCTCCTGGAAGAATTTGGTCCCGCGGATGTGGATCATGGGCCACCGACGGAGCGGTATTGCTACGCGGCCATCTGCGCCATCGTGGCCGACCGAACCGGCCAGTCCGAGTTGGCGGGTCCCTGGGCCCGGCGGGCCATGGATGCCGCCAGTGCAGCCATCGGGAATCTCTGGCGGCATCCCACGTGGATCACCTCTCCCTTTCCCCCCGACGCTGGGATTCATGAACGCCTGCAGGTACTGGCTGTGGATTCCGCCGGCAGAACTCTGCGCCATGAGTAGTTTTCAAGGTCTCAGCCGGGAGCAGGTCAAGCGTTCCTGAAAAGTGAATTTGAAGTGACCTTTCCGATTGGCGAAGGCGGGCGGAAAGTGCTTACCTACTTGCGTTGAACAGCCCTGCCTCCGGCGGGCCGGAGGCGGTGGGATGGACCCCATATCGCCATGAGCAAGAACACTGACCTCATTCGGGAGACCCTGCGCAACGCCAAGCATCCCTTCCGTGCCGCCAGCGACCGGCCGGGGAAGCCCCAGAAGAACCGATACGAGCGCCGCAAGGCGCGTGAAATCCTGAAGCTCGCCGACTGGTCCGACGACCTGGCGATGGCCTGAGCGCCGACGCCGGACTTGCCCTGCGACGACCGACGGATCAGAACGGCACGCGATGCTGTTTCGTGCCGCCTCTCTGGTCGTCCTGGTTTCAGGCGCCGTCGCCTCCGCCACCGCATCCGACTGGCCCCGGTTCCTCGGGCCGACCGGTGACGGGCGGTCCCCGGAGACCCACCTGGTCCGGCGGATTCCGGAAGCGGGCCTCCCTGTCGTCTTTGACCGGGCGGTGGGCACCGGATATGCCGCCCCTTCGGTGGCGGGCGATGCACTCCTCCTGTTCCACCGCATCGGCAATGAGGAGGTGGTGGAGTCCTGGCATGCCCGGACCGCGGAGCCGCAGTGGAAATGCTCCTACCCCACCGCGTATCAGGATCCTTACGGATACAACAACGGCCCCCGCTGCGCGCCGCTCATCCATGGGGACCGGGTGTACACCTTCGGCGCCGAGGGCAAGCTGACGGCCATCCATCTCGGGACCGGAGCGCGTCTCTGGCAGCGGGACACGGCGAAGGATTTCCAGGTGCCCGAGGCCTTCTTCGGGGTGGGCTCCACGCCGTTGATGGACGAGAACCGCCTGGTGGTGATGGTTGGAGGGCAGCCGAACTCCGGCGTGGCCGCCTTTGACCCCGCCACGGGGGCCACGCTCTGGCAGTCGGTGGGGCAGAAGAACTGGGAGGGTCTGCCGATGCTCGGCTGGCCCGGGGAACCGCCGGTCCGCTGGGGCGAATGGTGGAAGCAGGCCAGTTACGCCTCGCCGGTGGCCGCGACCCTGGGCGGCCGGCGCGTGCTGTTGTGCCTGATGCGCCAGGGACTGGTCGCCCTCGACCCGGCCCAGGGTTCGGTGCTGTATTCCCGCTGGTTCCGGGCGCGTGTGGAGGAGTCGGTCAATGCGGCCAATCCGGTGGTGGTGGGAGACGACGTCCTGATCTCCAGCGCCTACTACAAGTCCGGCTCGGTCGCACTCCGTTTCGGCGCCGGGGCGACCCACGCCACCGAGGTGTGGAAGGGGCTCGGACTCGAGATGCACTGGGCGACACCGGTGGTGGTGGACGGCCACCTCTACGGCTTCAGCGGACGCAACGAGCCGGACGCCTCCTTTCGCTGTGTGGAGTTCCGCACGGGGACGGTGCGGTGGCAGCGGGACGAGCGATGGGCGGCCCATTCGGCGACCCAGCCGCCGGTGTTCGGTCGGGGCTCCTGCATCGTGGCGGACGGCCAGTTGTTCGTGCTGGGAGAGGGGGGACTGCTCGGCCTGGTGCGCCCCGATCCCGCGGAATGCCGTGAACTGGGCCGCTGGCAGGTGCCGTCGCTGGCATTTCCCTGCTGGGCGGGTCCGGTGCTGTCCAACGGACGGCTCTACCTCCGCAACGAAAAGCGCCTCGTCTGCCTCGACGCCCGTGCCGTTCCTGCGCCTTAACCGCCCTTGTGGACGTCCACCCGCACCTTGACCCATGAGCCGGCTGCGTCATCGCGAACTGCTGCTGTCCCTCAAGTAC
>JAFLEG010000123.1 GCA_017302195.1 Verrucomicrobiota bacterium | reverse complement strand
GAGAAGCGGGAGATGCTGGCCCGCCTGCAGGCCGGAGACCGCACGATTCCCGCCGGCGGCATCCGCCGCGACGGCGCCCTGGTGCTGGCGGATGCGGCGGCCGTCGCCAGTCACGATCGTTCTCCCATCGCGTCCCCATGAAACTCGGCATCGCCACGGATCACGGCGGATTCGCCCTGAAGCAGGAGATCGTTGCCCGCCTGCGCGCCGCCGGGCATGAAGTCACCGACTTTGGCGCCCACGGACTGGACGCCGCCGATGACTATCCCGATTACGTCGTCCCCCTGGCGCGGGCGGTCACCTCAGGCTCGGTCGAGCGCGGCATCGCCATCTGTGGCAGCGGGGTGGGCGCCGCGGTCTGCGCCAACAAGATTCCGGGCACGCGGGCCTGTCTCATCCACGACCACTTCTCCGCGCGCCAGGGCGTGGAGGACGACGACATGAACATCCTGTGCATGGGCGGACGCACCGTGGGACCCGAGGTCGCCTGGGATCTCGTCGAGACCTTCCTCCGTTCCCGCTTCACGGGGGCCCAGCGCCACCGCCGTCGGCTGGCGAAAGTGGCGGCCCTGGAGACGGCGTGGAGCGTCCCAGACCGGCCGCTTTGACGATTCCTTCCGTGTCCACCCTGTTGTCACCGCGGCTGCTGACGCTCCGCATCCCGACCATCGGAGGTTCCATGGCGGCGGCACTTGAATCGGACCGCATCAGCCTGCTCAGCCAGATCCACGCGCTCAGAATCCTCCATTTTCCCATTCACACGGTTGCCATTCTATTCTTTTCCCTGGCCGGAGTATGGACGCAGGCTTCGACTGAGGAGGGACACAGGAAACCTCCCCTTGGAGAGCTTCCCCAACTTCCTGTGCTCCAAAGTGGTGCCGTCGCGAGCGTGCCTGCTGGTGCAGGTGGCGACGTTCATTTTATTTACTTCGGATTCTCTATCGATTTTAACGATCCCACCGAAGAGTATTACACTGTCTTTTTTGAGCTGATTCCGACCAATGCTGCTGCACCCCTTCGGGCAAGCGGTTCCCGGATAGATTTCCAGGAAGAGGAAATGATTGGACCCGGGAGCCAGGTTTATCGGGACTCCGGTGGTGGCAATCGCCACACCTTGACCGCTTTTGACCAGGCTGGGCTGGGTGAGGATGCCCCATGGAGGTACATGGATGTGTACGCCAATGCGCCGACCAACACCCTGTACTACAAGGCGCGAAGCATGACCGAGGTGTTCGTAGGTTACCGGTTCCCCGAGGAGGACGGACTGCACTACGGCTGGTTGAAGTTCGCGCGGAGTGACACCGGCTTTACGAATATCTTCGATCTCGTGGCCCATGACTGGCACCCAATTCCAGGTGTGTCCATCGGTGCCGGGATGCCACCGGAGGTTCCGCTGGAGACGCAGGTGGTGGATGACAGCGCCGGGAACGCCCTTCTGAGGGTGGGCTGGCATCCGGGTGTCGCCTCCTGGAGTTTTGAAACGACCGACAGCCTCGTTCCCCCGGTGATCTGGACTGAGTTTCCGGCCGAAGGCACCTCTGCGGAGGTTCCCTTGGGCAACACCGACTCGCAGCGATACTTTCGGCTGAGGCGTCCGTGAGGGCATCATGGGCGGCACTCGGGCAGCCGCATCGGTCCGCCAGAGAGATGACCCTCTCCCACCAGTGCCGACACCGCGTGGGATCTACCCTGGTGGAGCTGCTGGTGGTGATCGCCATCATCGCGATCTTGGCCGGATTGCTGTTGCCCGCTTTGGCCCGTGCTCGCGAGAGGGCGCATGCGGCGGTTTGTCAGAACAACCTGCGGCAACTGCAACTGGCATTCCAGATCTACGCCGGGAACATCAGTGACCAGTTGTTCCCGGCAGAGATCGCACCCGCAGCCATTTTCTTTTTGAACACCTGCCGACACGCCCGCAATGAGCCCGCAATGAGCCGTTGCGATGCCGGACGCCCTGTCCTAGCGTCGCCGCGTCTTGGAAGGGTGGAGCATCGCTGGCGGCGCAAGCCGCTGGAGGAAAGTCCGAACTCCTCAGGGCGCGGGACCGAGGAAACCGGTCACGACCGGCGCAAGCCGGGGACGACCGGCATGACCGCGGGCGTTCGGGGCGAAAGTCCCGGGCGACAGACAGTGCCACAGAGAACATACCGCCACGGCCGCAAGGCCGGGGTAAGGGTGAAAAGGCGGGGTAAGAGCCCACCGCCCGCCGCGCAAGCGTCGGGGCATGGAAAACCTTCCCGGGAGCAAGGCCAAATAGGGAACCCTGGCGCGGCCCGCGCCGGTGCTGCGCAAGCAGCCGGGTTCCGGGTACTGGCCGCCGAGATGAATGACGCTCACCCGTCCCGCAAGGGCCGGGGACAGAATTCGGCTTACAGCCCTTCCAAGACACCCCCCTCCTCCCAAGGCCCCCTGTTGGACCACAGCGGCGGTCCCGACCGGGGATCCTATCTGGAGGGTTCTCCATCGGCTTGGAACCCAATCCGATCCTTCCGGTCAACCGCTGCGGCATTCCGCAGGCCCCCTCAATTCCATCCACGGAGGACACCGCGAGGGTTCCACGGCGCAGTTCCGATTTCTTTTCGGGTCCACCTAAGGATTCTCCGGTCGCTGCGTCATCCTGGCAGCACGGCATGGAGCCTGATGATCTGAATGCGTGCGGGGAGTCTCCCGACCCGCGGGCCCGGTTTCTCCGGGAAGCCCTCGACCAGTTCGAGGGGCCGCTGGTCCGGTATACCCTCACGCTGACCGGCGACCTGGAAACCGCGCGCGACGTCGTTCAGGACGCCTTCCTGCGCCTGTGGGAGCAGCCCGCGGGGGCGGTGGAGGGACACCTCGCGCAGTGGCTGTTCACGGTTTGCCGCAACCGGGCCCTCGACGTGCAACGAAAGGCCAGACGCATGAGCCCGTTGTCCGACATCGCCCTGGATCACCGTCCAGCGCCCGATCCCTCACCCGCCGACGCCGCCGCCACCCGCGACGCCGCGCTCCAGGTGGAATCCATCCTCGCCGACCTCCCGCTCAACCAGCGGGAGGTGGTGCGGCTAAAATTCCAGAACCAGTTGAGTTACCAGGAGATTGCCGACATCACCTCGCTGAGCGTGGGGAATGTCGGATTCCTGCTGCACACCGCGCTCCGAACCCTGCGCAAGCGCCTCGAACGCCTCGAGCGCGAACCCGCCGCCTGAACCCCAAACCCTGCCTGATCCATGAAACTTTCCCCTGATTCCCCCGAACTGACCGCCTACGTGCTCGGCGAACTCCCCCCGGAACAGCACGCCGCCGTGGAGGCCGCCCTTGCCCGGTCGCCGGAACTCGCCGCCGAGGTCCGCGAACTCTCGCAGACGGCCGGAATGCTCCAGGCGCAACTGGCCGCCGAACCGGCGGTCCAACTCGACGCCAGGCAACGGCAGGCCGTGCTGCAACCGCCGCCGCCGACTATGGTCGCCTCGTCCCGTCGCAGGCCGGGCACCTCCCGAGGTTCCTGGGGATCGCTGTTTCGTGCCCCCTGGGTTTGGGGCACCGCGACTGCGGCATTCGCCGCGCTGGCACTGACCCTCACCCTTTGGCCTCAACGACGGTCCCTGGAGGAGGAATTCTCCAGCCTGCGATACCAAACACCCGCTCAAGCGCCCGCCCGGGCACCCGCGCCATCCGCGACCTCTGCATCACCCGAAGCCGCCGGAGCCGCTCCGACGCTCGCGGAGGCTCCGGCAGACCCTGCCCCGGGCCAGGTCACCCGGATGCTTTCCACCTTGGACTCCAAGGCGGAGGAGGCCGGGAGGAAGATGTCGGCCGCAGAGGCCCCCCAGCAGGCGGGAAACACCCTGTCCCTCGCCCAGGCACCCGCGGGAGCCCTGCCCTCGGACCGTGCAGCCACCCAAGGCGCGGATAATTTCTACCGCATGGACCCGGCCCTCGCGCGGCGGTATGGACTAATGCCCCGCCGCGAAGCGAGCCCTGCCGCGCCCGCTCCTGCCCGCCCCGAATCGAAGGTCTCTCTGGGAGTCGAGCTTCAGGATGCCACGCGGGGCAGAGACGCACTGGCTCGCTACGACCGTGCCGACTCGCTTGCGGATCTGCCCCAATTGACCGAAAAGCGCGAACTTCTCCAGCGGGGCATGTTGCTGTCCGTCCCGCCTGCTGCCGCCGACTTCCGGGAAACTTCCCTGGCGTACCGCCCCATCGAATCTCCGGGTACCGAGTCCTACGCGGCCATCACCGACAATCCCTTCAAGTCCCCGGCCATCGCGCCCCTGTCCACCTTCGGACTCGATGTGGACACCGCCAGCTACGCCAACGTCCGGCGCTTCCTGCGTGAAGGGTCCCTGCCCCCGCCGGATGCCGTCCGCATCGAGGAGCTGATCAATTACTTCAGCTACGACTCCGCGCCCGCCCGCGGGGATCATCCGCTGGCCGCCGCGGTGGAGATCGCCGACTGCCCGTGGGCGGAGGGGCACAAGCTGGTCCGGGTGGCCGTCCAGGCGAAGGCTGTGGACCGCGCCGGGCGTCCTCCCGCCAACCTGGTCTTCCTGCTCGATGTCAGCGGCTCCATGGCCCCCGAGAACAAGCTGCCCCTGGTGAAGCGCTCCCTGCGTCTGCTTCTGGACCGCCTCACCGAACGCGACTCTGTGGGGATCGTGACCTACGCCGGCGAATCGCGGGTGGCCCTGGAGCCTGTGACAGCCTCGGAGTCCGGACGCCGCCGCATCACCGAGGTGCTGGAAGGCCTGGGTGCCGGCAGCGGCACCGCCGGCAGTGCCGGCATCCAGGCCGCCTACGCCCTGGCCGGACGGCAGTTCATTCCCGGCGGGGTGAACCGGGTACTGCTCTGCACCGATGGCGACTTCAACATTGGCATCACCGATCCCGCAGAATTGCACCGCCTCATCGAGGAGCGGGCGAAATCCGGGGTGTTCCTGAGCGTCTTGGGCTACGGCATGGGCAACACCAAGGACAGCACCATGGAACTGCTCGCCGACCGCGGGAATGGCAACTACGCCTATGTGGACTCCTTTGCCGAGGCCAGAAAGGTGCTAGGCGAGCAACTCGAGGGCACCCTGATCACCGTGGCCAAGGACGTGAAGGTGCAGGTGGAGTTCAATCCGGCCCGCGTGCGGTCTTACCGCCTGATCGGCTACGAGAACCGCGCCCTGCGGGACCGGGATTTCAACGACGACACCAAGGATGCCGGTGACGTCGGCGCGGGCCATCAGGTCACCGTGCTGTACGAAATCGAGCCCGCGACCCCGAATCTGGCGGGCACCGATCCCCTGCGGTATCAGGGCGCCCCGGCGGACGCGCCCGTGGCGCCGGCGATCGCTCTGAAGCGTGGCCATGAGGACGAACTGCTCCTCCTCAAGATTCGGTACAAGTCGCCCGAAGGCACCGAAAGCCGCCTGCTGGAGCAACCGGTCAAGGATGTCAGCCGGGAACTGGACCAGGCGTCCGCCGACTTCCGATTCGCGTCCGCCGTGGCCGGCTATGGCATGCTGCTGCGCAATTCACCGCACAAGGGCACCCTCGCCTGGGATCGCGTCCTGCGCCTCGCCGAGCAGGGACTGGGCAACGACCGCGAGGGCTACCGCGCCGAGTTCGTGGACCTGGCCCGCAAGGCCCAGGCTTTGTCCGGAGGCCGGTAATCCATGGCAGCGTTCGAGGAGAACAGGTCCACAAATCCCCCTGCACTCCGCGGCCCCGCCCGTCAGCCAGTCCGGAGACCACCCGCGCCAGCGCTCGGGCTCCGCGATGCGGGAGGCCACCACGTCACGGAGTCTGAATGCGGGGCAATGCGAGGACGCCGCATCGGAGCATCGCGGTGAGGGACCACGGGGCATGCCACCCCTGGTCGCAACTCGCTCGCGGCCAGCGCCCGGGGAGAGGCCCGCCCACCCGGTCCGGAGCGGACCGCCGGGACAAATCGGGTTTGCCCAACCCGCGAAAGCTGGCTACCTAAACACGCTCATGACTTCGACGCCCGTACACGACAGTCCACCCGGACCACACCAAGGCGTCCTCCCGGGAATCTCGCGCCCACCGGTGGCCAACCCAGGTCCCGGCGGAGGGATCGGAGGGCCTGCCCGTGGGTGGTGGCTGGGCGCCGTCGTCCGGACACTGGCGATCCTGGCTCCCGTGGTTTCCTGGGCCGCCGGAGCCGGGCCGGTGGATCCGGCTCCGAAGTTTCAAATCCTCTGGAGCATCGAGGTTGGAGCCGGGGATTCCCACATGATGATCATCCAGGACGGCACCGTGTACGCCCAGGTGACCGATGGGTCGTTGGTTGCCGTGGAACTCAAGACCGGCCGACTCCGGGCCAAGGCGGCCCATGCGGGAATCGCCACCGGGCCGTTCGTGGTCGGGGACTTTGTGTACAGTTGGCGACCGGGAAGCCTGGCGGAACTGAACCGCTTCACGTTCGAACGGCGGCGGGATCTGCCGGTGTATTTCGGGGCCTATTTCGAGAACATCCCCTACGATCACGAAGCGGATGCCTTCTACGTCCGCATGACCCGCCCGGAGGACGGAAGTCCGGATGACTTTGGGGCCTTCTCACGGAAGGACGGGCGCGCCCTCTGGAGCCATCGGCTGGAAGGCATGGCCGACACCAACAACGGCAGTCCCCTGGTGACGGGCGACGACTCCGTTTACATCCAGTCGGCAAAGACCACCAACTGGATGTACCGCTTCGACAAGCGGACCGGCGAGCTACGCTGGAAGACACAACTGGGCATCAGCAGGGTCCACCAGTTCAACAATCCCATCTACGACCGGCGCCACGATCAGATTTACGCATCGTGCCTCAACGGGGAGGTCTTCGCCCTCCGGAGAACGGACGGGGCGGTCCGATGGTCCCACCAGTTTCCCGAAGGCCTGCGCATCTGCTCCAGCATGACGTATCACGGCGGAATCCTCTATGTGCCCCTGTGGAATCCGTACGGGACGGGTGCCACGGTCGCCTTGAACGTGGTGGACGGCAGTGAAGTCTGGTTCCAGCCGGGATTCGACGGGGAGGATGGCTGGAGCGCGACCGCCGTGTGCGACCGGTACCTGTACCGCAGCAGTCACGGCACGACGCCATCCCGCATCATGGTTCAGGACCGCTTCACCGGCAGCCGGGTCTGGTCTGCCGACGGAACCGGCATCGGCTCGTGCACCAATCCGATCCAGTCCGACGGCATTGTCGTGTTCGGGACACGCGAGCGCATGATTGCGCTGAAGGTTGGTGAAGGGCTTCCGGTCAACTGTTCCTGGCACGGGGTCAACGCCACCGGATACAACCCCGGCGCCATCATCTGGGAGGAAGGTCATCGCAATCCGGATGTGGACGAGGATGGACTCCCCGATCTCTGGGAACTGGCCACCTTCCACCACCTGTTCCAGCAGGGGCGCGACGATCCCGACGGAGACGGTCTGATCAACCAGACGGAACGCCGACTGGGGCTGGATCCACGCGTCGCCGATCCCCGGGATGTGGCAACCTTCGAGGGCGAGAAAGCCCTGTTCCGGGTCACGGCCTCGGACGCGAACGCCCTGGGGATTCAGTGGCTGCGGAATGGAGTGGAGATTCCCGGTGCCACCAACGCCTTCGTGGAAACGGCGGCTCTGCCCCTGTCAGAGCACGGTAGCCAGTGGTCGGTTCGGATCCGCTCCGAGCACGGGGTGTTCGAAACCCGCCCGGCACGTTTGAGCGTCGCGGTGGCGCCCGCCTGGTCGGGAGCGATTGCGGGCATGGACATGGCCGGCGGCCGCGTGCGCGGTCAAGTCGTCTCCACCGGCAATGTATCGTCGCTCGATATCCTCAGCTCGGTCAATCTCCTGGACTGGGACCTCGTCCAGCGCGTCACCAATCCCGGGCCGACCCTCTCGTTCTCCACCTGGCCGGACACGGTGTCTCAGGGCTACTTCGCGGTCCGACCCACTCCCCCCGGATCGGAGTAATCCGAGGTTCCTCTTCCGATCGCCGGACGGTCCCGACCGTCATTCCACAGCGGGCTGCTGCCAGCGAACCTCGGCATGGTGGATGGCCCGGCCAACCTGAAGGCGCAAGGGGACGCCGGGGGATTGGCTGCCGACGGATCGCCCCGGAGATGACAACGCCCCCTCGAGCACACGGCGCCATGGCATGCCCCGGAGGATCAGGCGGAATTCCATCTCCCCTCCGTACACCACCCCAAACGGACTGGCGTTGAGCACGGTGAATTCCGCGGAGTCGCTGCGGAACCGTCCGGTCCGGTCGGGGGTGAAGCGCACCATGACACCGGCCAGTTCGATTTCCACAGGCTGGTTGAACACCGAGAATCCATCGAACACGGTGACCCCGCCTCGCAGCGTCGCGGAGGCATCCGTCCCGGCACCCTGGATCTCTGCGGACGTGATGCGAAGGGATGCCATGACGCCCACGTCGCCGAAGAATGCCGGGCCGGCGGCGGTCCTGGCTTCCCCCTTGGGATGAACCGTGAAGCGCGCAAACATGCCTTCGGTCATGTGGTCGGCGACATGGCAGTGAAAGAGCCAGGACCCGGGATTGTCCGCACGCATGTCCGCCACCTTCATCGTGGCCGGCAGCAGATCCACGGTGTCCGTGGCCCGACGCCCCTCCTCAACCACCCGGGCTCCGTGCCAGTGGGCGGTGTGGAAATCCTTCTCCGATCCCAGGCCAAAGAGGTACCAGCGCACCCGCTCCCCCTCATTGGCTTCCAGCCCGGACAGGTTGCCAAACAGCCGCCCGTTGATGGCATGCCGGGCGCCCTGCTCGATCTGCTCCTGCACCTGCCAGGAGGGCCGGACCGTTGCCGCCAGCGCGGGATCCAGACTGGCATATTCCGCCGCCTCCCGTTCGGCCTCCCCCAGGCCGCTTTCATCAAAAACCATGAACAGTGCCGCCTGCTCCCGGTCCACATCGGCCGGGGTGCCGTCCGGACGTGCCCGTTTCGGATCGGTCACAATCAGGAATCCCACCAGCCCCAGATTGGCCTCCTCGTCCCCGTTGACGTGGCTGTGATAGAGCCACCCCTTGGAACTGGGCTCTCCGGGGGCGGGGCCTGACGCCTCATCCAGCTCCCAGACATAGGTGAACCGGGCTCCGGGCGCGACCGCGGCGCCAAGACCCGGACGGGGCAGGTAATAGGAACCCTCGTTGTCCTTGTCATAACGCACCCCGTGGGGATGCATGGACAGCGGCTGGGAGGCCCGGTTGAGGAAGGTGACGGCGAGGG
>JAFLEG010000122.1:6083-9242 GCA_017302195.1 Verrucomicrobiota bacterium | reverse complement strand
ACCGGAGGCACGGTGCAGGTTCCCGAGGGACCGCTCACGGGTCTCACCTACGTCATGAGCGACGGCGAGACGCCGGACCGCCTGGTCTTTGAGACGGACACCCGCGGCACCGAGTATTCCGACGACGTGAACGACGACGAACCCAATGTGTTCACCTACGAATACCGCATCACCGGGGCAGGATCGGCGAGCCTGATCCTCCGGCGTGGCAACGACCGGAGGGATGAGTACGAGCTGAACTTCCTGGAGGGCAACGCCGGCAGCTTCTTGCGCCGGGAGTTCCGGGATGGACTGCTCAAGGACACCGACTCGGGATTGTTCGCAGGCGCGCTCTCGACGCCGTAACGCCGCAGGGCCGGGAGTGCCCTCGCAACAGGCGGCCCGGCGGGATCCGGTCCGGATCCCGCCGCGCTGCCTCCTCCAGCCCCCCGGGAATCACGCGGCTCAGGGCTCCGAGCCGGGATTCCTGCCGGGGGCTGCGGTCCACCGGCCGGAGTACAGCGGGGTCCAGAGGCCGTCCCGAAACCATTGCACCTCGCCGGCGGTCAGCCGGAGACGCATCGGACGGGCTTCGTCCAGAAGCTCGATGGATTCCCCGCTGCGCGCGACCTCGCGGAATCGCCAGACCTCCCGACCCTGCTGCCGCTCCACCCAGAGGCCCTCGGACAGGATGGCGAATTCGCCGCCTCCCTGGGAGTCGTGGAAGAATCGCCGGGGATCCGGAGGGAGGGATTGCTGCGGACGCTCCAGGGCTTCGCAGTACGCCCTCCAGAGATCGGTGCTTTCCGCACCGGCGATCTCGCGGAAGGTGTTGGTGCCATAGGTGCCGTTTCGCAGGGCGGCATTGAGACGGCGGACGGTTCCCGGGGCGCGGGTGGACTCGAGCCAGAAGAGGAATCCCGCGGCCGGCTTGTAACCGTCCCGATAGGGGGATTCACCGGAAGGCCGGGGAAACTCACGGAGCGGGCGCCCCTCGAACACCGCACAGCGCAGGTAGTCGGCTATGCCTTCGGTGATCCAGCCCTCCCGGTTCTCCGGGTAGGCCTGGACCACGTGCACCAACTCGTGGATGACCACGCCCCGGGCATCCTCGGGATGCTCCTTCACCCAGTCGGCGGCGATGCGGATCTCGGCGCCCGAGGCCGCCGCCACGCCGCGGTACGCGGGGTCAATGCGGATGCGGACCCGGGGCAATTCCACGGCGATGTCGGAGGCCAGCAGATTGCCCAGACGCGGATACCACTCGTTGGCCAGCGTCTCCGCCGCCGCAGCCCAGGCGGCATGCTCGGGGCACGCCGCAGCCTCCACGCGAACCGCCCGGGTGCCGCCATCCGCGGCAGCCGTCGAGGGAACTCCGGCGAGCCATGCCGCTGCCACCAGGCCGAGGAAACCAAAGCGCCGCGACCAATTCGACATGCCGGCAACCATCGGAAACAGGGCCGTTTCGTCAACCATGGGTCCCATAACGCCCCACAGCAGGGCGCATCTCACTTTCTTGGGATGGGGAGCGTGCGCCTCCGGCGTGCGGAACGGGGCGTCCCGCCCGGTTCTTCGTCCACGGAGATGGCTTCCTGGGCAGAGGGGCGAATGGAGGCACAGGAGCCGAACAGTCCACGAGGGTCTGGGCGGGACGCCCAGACCCACACGCGGGACGCGTGTGCTCCCCATCCAAAAACTCGAGAGGCGCCCCAGCAAGAGTCACGACGTGGTTACGGCTGGGCCGGAATGACACGGACCCGGAGGTAGCTGCCCGGCCCCGTCAAATCCACCCTCTGATGCACCAACCCTTCGTATCCGACGACCGGTTCGCCCACGGCGACCCATGGAGCGGCCCCCTGGAGCGAATCCCTGGCCTCCAGTTGATACCGCACCCCGGCATGCCCGTGCCAATGGACTTCCATGCCCCCTGCAAGACGTCGGGTTCCGGCCATTTCAAGCCGCGAGGCCCTGTCGGCCGGTGCCGTCCGGGCCCGGTACTCGTCCAGGTGGGACGCGCCATCCTGGTCGGAATCCCCGGACCCGTCCTGATCCAGGGTGGCGAGATGGTCCTGTTCCCAGACATCGGGCAGGCCGTCCCCGTCGCCGTCGAGCACGGCCTGCTGCGGCACGGTCACGCGGACCAGGGTCGGGGCGGAGGAGGCATCCCCGGGGATGAGCCGGGTGCCGAAGGTGGTGAACACCGCGGTGCTGCCATCCCCCGAGATCATCACGCCCGCGCAATGGCCGTTCTCCTGGGTGCCGTCGTCGCGTCGGGACAGGCAATGGATCACTCCGGAATGGCGATCACGCACAAACACGTCGGCAAATCCGTTGGTATCCCCGGCGACCAGGTTGGAGGCGAAGCTCGTGAACACCACAAAGCGGCCATCACCGGAAATGTGCGGCGAGCGGCAGTCCCCGTTGGCCGGCCCGCCGTCCCAGCCCGTGCTGATCCGCTCGACGCCGGAACCATGCACCGCTCGGACATACACCTGCCGGGGTTCCGGAGGATTTCCGCGCTGCAGCAGCCGGCCGGCGAATACTGCCACCGCCCCGTCGGCGGAAACCCCGGCATCACCGATGCCGAATTCCTGGCCGGAGACCAGCAAGGAGCGTGTCCCCAACTCCGGACGAACCTCGAAGAGGCCGCTCTCTCCGGGGGCGAGGCTGCGCTGGTGCACGATCATCGAGTCGCCCTGCGACGGGGTGCGCAGCACGCTCACGGATCCCGCGGTACCGAATGGGCTGAACACCGAGTTCATCCGATGGAAGTCGAACCACCCTGCGGAGTCGCCCTGGACACAGCCGACCCGCCATCCGTCCGGGCTCATGCGGGATTCCACAAACTGAAAAAGGCTGGCGGCCGGCCAGCTTTGGAATGGGAGAAGTCCCTCCAGATCGGCATCAAAGATCGGGAGCGTCGCATGGCGATCCAGCCACCGGAAGCCCACCCGTCGTCCGTCCCCGCTGATTTGGACAGGATCTTCGAGTGATGTGAGGGGACCATGAAATGCTGCGAATGCCTGGGGGCTGGCCAGTGTGGTGACCTCATCGTTGACCTGCCGCAGGTAGATGTTGAGGCGATAGGGAGATGTCTCAACAAAGTTGGTGCCCGTGGTCGCGAAGGCGACGGCAGTGCCGGCGGCCGAGAGGACGCTCGCCGGTCCCCAGGAGAGGCGG
>JAFLEG010000122.1:0-6047 GCA_017302195.1 Verrucomicrobiota bacterium | reverse complement strand
ACCCGGTCACCGTGTCGTGCAGATAGGCGTCCAGGTTGCCGGAGGTGGCATTGGTCACCAGGTCCCGGGCGATGCTGCAATACAGGATCCGCTGCCCGTCATCGCTCAATCCCGCCACACGCGCGACGGAGGCGCCGGACGTCAGCGGCTCCGGAGACGGCATGGCCACAGACACCAGCGCCGGCGGGGCATCGGTGCGATCCACCGTAATGATGTAGGACCCCTCCTTGCCGCCGCTGGAACCGCCAAGCGGGTCGCTGGTGGAGAAGGCGAGATGCTCGCCGCTGGGATCGAAGGTGGCCTCGATGTCCACCTCGCCGGTGGCCAGGATCCGGGTGGCGCCGGTGGCGAGCGTCCGCAGATAGGCCCGATCCGGACCGTCCGCGGTCACACCGGCCTCCGGCACCCGCTCGAACGTGTGGTACACCAGCCGATCTGCCTGCGGACTCAGGCGCACGGACTGCACCCGGCGCAGGGAGGCCGTCTGGCCGGGAGGTGATTGGGTCAGTTCCTCCAGGGCCTTGGGCTCCTGCCCCTCGGTCCAGACCCGCACCTCGCCAAAGACCGTGTCGAACAGGGGCGGCACCGTGAACGCGATCTGACGCCCGTCCCCGGTCATGGAAAGCCAGTCGGCCTGCGGGGGCGTCAGCACCTGCTGCGGCGCCCACACCCGCACCCCGGTGCCGGTCTCCAGGTCCAGACGCCAAAGTCCCCGGACCGGCAGGGAATCCCTCCCGGCCTCGCCCGGAATGTAGAGTGCGAGGTGGCGTCCGGACGGGGTCAGGGCCATGTGGCTGAACGATACGGCGCGTCCTTCCGGATAGTTCCAGGTCGGGATCTGGATCCATTTCGCGGTCCCGGTCGCGGCCCGCCAGACCCTCAGCATCGTGGGCGTGGAACCCGGTGCCAGGTCCCGCAGTTCCGGAGTCGCCTCGGAGGCATGGATCACCACGTCCAGATCGGCACTGGCGACGAACAGCCAGGGCTCGTTGCCCACGAGGGTGACGTCGAGACTCTCCAGGTCCCGGAGGCACAGCCGCGGCGTCGCGAACGGCGGGGCGTCCGGATCCACATTGGCGGCGGCCGTGCCGTAAAGCACCCGGCGTCCGTCCGCCGAAATCACCGGACTGAACGCAGCGCCGACGCCCGGGCCGGACCGCTCCAGGTTCCAGCTCACCAGGCGGGTGGTCCCCAGTTCCAGGTCGCGTACAAAGACGTCCGCTGCCCCGTTGTCATCCCCGGGCACCAGGTTCGATGCCTCCGAGACGAAGGCGACGTGCCGCCCGTCGGCAGACACCGAGAACTCCACCACCGGGGCGTTGGCTCCCTCCCCGGACGCGCGGGCGGCGCTGACCAGGAGGGTGGATCCCGTCACCCGGTCCCGCCGGAACAGGTCCGGCCGGGTCCCATTCCAGTCGTCGGGCACCAGATCGGGAGCAGCGCTGACGAAAAAGACAAACCGGTGGGACGCCGCCCAGACCGGACTCCGGGAGTCCCCGGCCGCCCCCCGGGCCTGCGGGGTGCCCGGAAGCCGCACGGTGATGGGCACCAGCTCGGCGCACGCCGGGGGCATCGCACCGAGGAGCAGGCCCAGGATGGGGGCGGCGGAACAGGACATGAATCGCATGGCAGTTTGGCCGGTGTTCCCGTCGCGCTGCCACTGCGGCAGGGGGATCCGGGAACGACGACGGACAAACGTAGGAAGGTGTCCTTTTGTTTTCAATCGTAAATGCACATTTGATAACAATTGACGCCATCGCGGTCCCGGATAGGATCCGCTTCATGTTCCGCAGTTCCTCTCACCCTCACGGACGAGGCCATGGGTTTGGCGACGTCCGCGCCGGTGGGTGTGCGGATGTGTGACCCGAGTTGACACCGCAACGCCGCCGGCACCCGCCGGCGGCGTTTTTGTTCCCGCCGCTCCACCCCTTCCCCACCTGCCCCATGATCATCGTGCTGAAAGCCGGCGTGTCCTCGCGGGACACCCAGGCCGTCCTCAAGGAAATCAAGCGTCTGGGCTACAAGCCGCATGCCATGCACGGCGTGGCCCGGACGGTCATCGGCGCCATCGGCGATGAGCGGACCCACCAGTCGCTGGACGTCCTGCGGGCCTGGCCCCAGGTGGAGAGCGTCACTCCCATCCAGAAGCGCTACAAGCTGGTCAGCCGCGAGGCGCATCCGCAGAACTCCACCGTGCGCGCCCGCAACGTGGTGATCGGCGGCAGCCCGGTGGTCATCATGGCCGGCCCCTGCTCGGTGGAAAGCGAGCGGCAGATCCTGGAGACCGCCCACGCCGTGAAGGCGGCCGGCGCGCACATGCTCCGGGGTGGCGCCTTCAAGCCGCGCACCTCGCCCTACGAGTTCCAGGGCCTCGGTGAGAAGGGGCTCAAGCTGCTGTCCAAGGCCCGCCGCGAGACGGGCCTCCCGGTGATCACGGAGCTGCTGTCCGAGGCCCATGCCGACCTGGTGGCCGAGCACGCCGACATCCTGCAGATCGGCGCGCGCAATGCGCAGAACTTCCAGTTGCTGGTCGCGGCCGCCAAGACCCGCAAGCCGGTGCTCGTGAAGCGCGGCCTGTCCATGAAGATCGAGGAGTGGCTGCTCGCCGGCGAGTACGTGCTCGCGAACGGCAATGCCGGGCTGCTGTTCTGCGAGCGGGGCATCCGCACCTTCGAGACCTACACCCGCAACACGCTCGATCTGTCGGCCATCCCGATCCTCAAGCAGGAATCGCACTGTCCGGTGGTGATTGATCCCAGCCAGGGGGCCGGTCGGTCGGACCTGGTGATGGCGCTGTCCAAGGGCGCCGTGGCCATGGGGGCGGACGCCCTGCTGCTGGAGGTGCATCCCAATCCCAAGGAGGCGCTCAGCGACAGCGCGCAGCAGTTGTCGCTCGACGGCTTCCGGCGCCTGATGGCCGAACTGAAGCCGTTCATCACCGCCGCGGGGCGGGAATAGGCCCATCGGTCACCCGGGGCGCTGGCGCTCCTCCGCCAGACATCCGCCCTCAAGGCGGAGGATGCGGGGCATGCCGCGCCAGACTGATGGACGATGGGTGACCAGCAGCACCGTCCGCCCGCGCATCAGGGCGTGCAGGCCCTCCAGCACCGCCGCCTCGCTCGCCTCATCCAGGGCGCTGGTCGGTTCGTCGAGCAGCAGGATCGGGGCGTCCTTGAGAAAGGCCCGGGCGATTCCGATCCGCTGCTGTTCCCCGAGGCTCAGGCGCGCCGCGCCCTCCCCCACCCGGGTGTCGTATCCCTGGGGCAGCCGGCGGATGAATCCGTCGGCATGGGCCGCGCGCGCCGCGGACTCGATGGCCTCCCGCGAGGCGCCCTCCCGGCCGATGGCGATGTTTTCCGCCACGGTGCCGGGGAGCAGCCGGGACTCCTGGAGCACCAGGGCCACGTGGCGGCGCAGGTCCACCCGGGACAGGTCCCGGACCTCCAGGCCGCCCACCCGGATGCTCCCGGAGTCGGGATCCAGGAATCGCGGGATGAGATGCAGCAGCGTGGATTTGCCGGCGCCGCTCGGCCCCACCAGCGCGGCGGCCTCGCCGGCCTCCAGACGGAAGCTGAGGTCGGTGAGCACCGGCGTCCCGGGCATATGGGCAAAGCAGACGCGGTCAAACTCCAGCGCCAGCGGACCGGACGGCAGGGCGGCCGGGGGGCGGTTGTCGCGGGACTCGGGAGTTCCCGGATCCGAGGCCAGGAGGTCCAGCACCCGGTCCGCTCCCGCCCGCGCCTGGCTGACGGTCGAGCCGACATGGGACAACTGGTTCAGCGGTTCGTAGAGCTGGAACAGGTAGGCCACAAAGACCAGCAGGGTGCCCACCGAGAGGCGGCCGGCGGCGACGTGACGGATCCCATCCAGACAATCGCCGCCGTGCCCGCCGCGAGGACCAGGGCGACGAGGGCGAGATACACCACCTCCAGACGGTGCTGACGCCACCGCGAGCGCAGGGCGGTGGCCACCCGGGAGGCAAAGTGCGTGGCCTCGGCCGGTTCCCGGGTGAAGCTCTGGATCAGGGACAGGTGGGCAACCGTCTGCTGCACCCCGCCGGCCACGTCCGAGTCCGCCGCCTGCGCCTCGGCGGCGTACCGTCCCATGCGCGGCCCGAATCCGCGCATGACCGCCACCAGCACGGGGACCGTGGCCAGCGCCACCAGGGTGAGGCGTCCGTCCAGCCGGGCCATCACCGCCGTCATGGCCACCACGGACAGCCCGGCACCGATCGCGGCAAAGAGTCCCTGGGTGAGCAGGGTCTGGAAGGCGTAGGTGTCCCAGGTGGCGCGGTAGATGAGATCCCCGGACTGCTCTCCCTGCAACCGGCGCAGGGACAGCCGCAGCAGCCAGCCGAAGACGGCGGTCCGCACCCGGGCCAGTCCGCGCAACCCGGTGGCGATGACCACGCCCTGCTGCCAGGCGCCGAGGACCGCGTGGATCCCGTGGAGCAGGACCAGCAGTCCGGCCATCGTGCCGAGAAACGCGGGCGTTGAGCCGGTCCAGGCGCCGACCCAGCCGTCGCGGACGCCGCTCAGGCGGTCCACCACCCAGGCCAGCGGCCACGGCTTGAGCAGGGCGACCCCGGTGTGCAGGACCAGCAGGAACCCGGCTCCGGCCAGGGCGCGGCGATCCTCGAGGAAGAACTTCAGCGCTTGGCGTTCGGTCCGCATGGGGGGAGATCGTCACCGGGTCCGGATTCCCGCGGCGCCACGCGCAGTCCGGCGGCGACAGGGGCGGTGGCGAAACTCAGGAGTCCGCGATCACAGGACACCCCGCGGTACGGGTCGTTGGTGATCAGCAGGTGGCCGTCGAGGTCGAGATGGTCGGTGAGGTCGGCCAGGTGGGCGGCGGCGGTGATCAGCAGCGAGCTTTCGATCATGCAGCCCAGCATGGTCTTCAATCCGAGGCGACGGGCGGCCTGCAGGGCCTCCTGGCCCGCGGTCAGCCCGCCGGTCTTGACCAGCTTCACGTTGACGCCGTGAAAGCGCCGGGCGCAGGCCCCGGCATCGGCAGCTCCCTGGTAGGATTCGTCTCCGAAGAGTGGCAGCGGGGAGCGCTCCTTCAGCCACACGGCATCCGCCTCCGATGCGGCGGCCGGCATGGGCTGCTCGACAAATTCGACACCGCCATCGGACGCCAGCCACTCGATGTTTCGGAGCGCCTCTTCGCGGGTGGTCCACCCCTGGTTGGCATCCACACGGATCCGCCTGCCGGGCGCGGCGGCGCGCACCGCGGCAAAGGTCTCGCGGTCGTGCGGCCCCCCCAGCTTGATCTTGAGCACCGGCATCGCCGCCGCCTCGATGGCCTTCCGCGCCATCACCTCGGGCGTGTCCATGCCCAGGGTGAAGGACGTGACGTGGCGTCCCTCGGTGAACCCGACGCCCAGCAGGTCCGTCACCGGCCGTCCCGCGGCCCGCGCGGCGCCATCCAGCAGGGCGAGATTGACCGCGCACTTCGCCGGGGCACAGCAGGGGGCCACGGTGTCGAGGTACGCCATGCTGTCCGGGATGTCATCAAAGGAAAGCCGCCGCGGATCCGCACGCTGCAGGAAGGCCGCGACCGTCTCGTGGGATTCCCGGTACTGGCTCGACGGCGCCGCCTCGCCCAGCCCGCGACGGCCCTCGCCGTCGGTCAGTTCGATGAACACCACCGGAGACACCGCTTTGGCCCCGGAGCCGCCGGAGGGGCCCCGGGTCAGATCCGGCGCAATGGCCCAGGCATGCCGCAGGGCCAGATCGAACCTCCAATGCCGCAATTCCATCTGCCCGACGGGAGCAAGCGGCGGCCGATTTGTCCATGCCGGGGCACCGCCGGGAACCGCCTAAACCGTCTTGCGCTTCCACCCGCCGCGGCGGAAGAGCAGGACGCTGACCAGCGCGAGCGTGGCGTAGGCGAGGGTCACCGCCAGGTACACGCCGTGGGCGCCGAGTCCCGCGCGCAGGGCGAGGAACCATCCCAGGGGCACCTCCCACAGCCAGAAGCACCCCAGGTTGATCCAGGTGGGCGTCCAGGTGTCCCCCGCCCCGTTGAAGGCCTGGGTGAGC